>NZ_JANLWO010000755.1:0-2082 GCF_031364565.1 Chamaesiphon sp. OTE_20_metabat_361 | reverse complement strand
CGAGCACGGCAAGGTCACGGCCGATGCGCTCGGCGAGGTCAACCGCGGCCTCGAGGTGATCGAGTTCGCGTGCGGCATCGCCGACCTCGGCAAGGGCGAGTACTCGGAGAACGTGTCGACCGAGGTCGATAGCTACTCGATCCGCCAGCCGCTCGGTGTGGTTGCCGGCATCACGCCGTTCAACTTCCCGGCGATGGTGCCGATGTGGATGTACCCGCTCGCGATCGCGTGTCTTTTACAGGAGATTTAATATGCGTCATCTCAAATATTACGTCGCTTGTACTGTAGATCGATTTATCGCCCATCTAGATGGTACGCATGATGGTTTTCTGACGGAAGGAGAGCATTTTACCGATTTAATTGCAGCATTCCCCGAAACCTTTCCCGCACAGTTTCGCGACGTACTTGGCATTAGTGGTGAGAATAAGTGCTTCGATACGGTGTTGATGGGACGCAGGACTTATGAAGTGGGATTAAACGTAGGGATTGCTAACCCTTATCCACAGATGCAGCAGTATGTCTTTTCGCGCACTCTGAGAGCAAATCTAGACCGAAATGTCGAGCTAATTTCAACCGAGCCTGTGGCAGTTGTCCGAGACTTGAAACAACAACAGGGCAAGGATATTTGGTTGTGTGGTGGTGGCGACATAGCCACGACGCTATTTTCAGAAATTGATGAATTGATTCTAAAAGTCAATCCCCTCCTGCTCGGATCGGGTATTCCCTTATTTGCAGGTATTTTCAAACAAACTGTTTTGGAACTCACCAAGAGCAAGTTCTATAACAACGGATTTATGTTGCTTTACTATCAGGTGAAACATTAAAAATATGGGTAAGAATATTTGGTTGTGTGGTGTGGCAATTTCGCAGCTTACTTCGACTAACGTTGCCCATCACCCGCTGCGAACAAATAACGAAAAGACTTGAAACGGTCGGGTGCAAGCGGATTGTTAGACCGCACTGTTTGCCTGAAGAATTGATAAAATAATGGAAGCAGTACTTATAGGAACGAGAACTCATGCTTAATCACACTTCAATCATCAGCGCGTCTACTGACGTTATGGGCGGTACTCCAGTCTTCGCTGGGACTAGGGTTCCTGTTCAGACACTTTTAGACTATCTCAAGGCAGGCGAGTCGATCGACGATTTCCTAGATGGATTCCCAACTGTGAATAGAGAGCAAATCGTCGCTTTCTTAGAAGAGGCAGGAAAACAGCTTGTCAGCATGGTAGCATAGCATGAAGATTCTGTTAGACGAGTGCATCGATCGCCGACTGGCAAGAGAGTTTGTTGACTATGAGGTGAAAACAGTTCCTCAAATGGGATGGGCAGGTGTAAAAGATGGACAACTTCTTGTTCTTGCAGAAGCAGAGTTTGATGTTTTTATCACAGTCGATCGCAACTTGTCGTTTCAACAGAATCTGCCACAGTTTGAGATTGCAGTAGTTGTTTTGCAAGCTCTATCCAATCGTCTAGCCGATCTCAAGCCTTTAGCACCAAAGATTTTAGCAATTTTGGGCGAAGTTGCTAAAGGGCAAGCTACGATAGTTAGCACGTAAAATAAGAATGTATGGTGAGCAAATTTAGCAGTGGAATTGTCGATCGCCAGCTCTCTGAAAACTGGGGCGTTACACGGAAAAATATTAGCTCAAAGCTTGATTAGTCGTTAATACTTTCCGAGTATTATCCCAGACTAGCATAATATTCAGAAAGTTTCTGGATATCACTTGAAATGGGGACATTATCTGGAACTAAAATTGTACCGAATTGTTAGACGGCTTTTTTCTAAAATGCTTGCAGAACATAGAACGTATAACCATAGGAGTCGCTAAATCGTTCAAACATTCGCATCTCTGCTTCAGTTTCTTGAATAACCGATTGTCTTGCAGACAGGCTCCGCCAACGAGTAATTGGGGTAATTTCGATCTGCTGCATCCGTTCGCGCAGGGGTTCATAGTAATTGACCCACCAAGCCTGACTCGGTAGCCGATGGGTTGCCAGTACGCTAAAGCCACACCGATTTGCCCGGTCGATATTCTCAGCCTCAGTCCCCATCATTGGATAGGCATTTTGCCAATACGC
>NZ_JANLWO010000689.1:0-4824 GCF_031364565.1 Chamaesiphon sp. OTE_20_metabat_361 | reverse complement strand
TCATTGGGGATCGATTTAGGAGTTTAGTAGCAAATTTGGTGGGGAGATGGGAGTTGGGAGATGGGGAGGCGAGGGGACTGGGAGATGAGGGAGTGGGGGAGTGGGGGAGTAGGGGAGTGGGGGAGTAGGGGAGTGGGGGAGTAGGGGAGTGGGGGAGTGGGGGAGTGATGAACCTCTTACCTCTTACCTCTTACCTCTTACCCCTAAAGCCTAAAGCCTAACCCCTAGCCCCGATCGAGCGATCCTTCCATCGCCGTCTGTAATTCTTGAGTGAGATCGAGGGTAGCTTGTTTGGCTTGCCTGCGACCACTTTTGTAGCGATCCCAGTAGTCAGAGAGCGGAATCGCATTACCGATCGTCATGTGGACGCGGCGATTGCCGATAATCGGGCGTTTAGTCGGTTTGCCACCTTCGATCCAGGCAACCAAATCCCACAATAGCAGGGCAATTTCCGAAAACCGATCGATCGTCGGTCGGTCTTTGATATAAGATCCGGTCACAGCGATAAAGCTTTCGACAATTCGCATGTGCCACAGCCGCAAATCTGCTTCGGTGGCAATGCGATCGGCTAATTTGCGACTGACTGGCGATAAGGCTTGCGGTGAATTCAATTCTTCGAGATAGATCCAGTTCCAGCCAGCTTGCTCGATCTGGCGACAGCGCTCGCTGATGGTGCCTTGGGGTGGGAGATTAAAGTAACTTTCCGATATTTGCAATGCAAAATCGAGCAGGTGTTGGAGTCTTTGGGAGATTTCGGTGCGCGAAATCGGCTGCTCTAGCAGCGGACGTTCGGGGATTTCGTAGCGATAGAAGTGAGCGTAAAAGTTTTCTATTTGATAGAGCAAATGCTGGCTCAGAATGTAAAACCTGTCATAGAGTAATTTTCGCATCGGGCGACGATCGTTTTGACCGATCGCCACCAATGAGTCGTGACGATCGACACTCAAACCACAGTCTAGCTCTAACTGATAGATTAGCTGTTCGAGTTTAAACCACGGCTCATCCAGATAATAATATTGAATCCCGATCGGGATAATCAAGACATCTTCTTCTCTCCCCACTCGATCCAAATCCTCCATCGCCCAAAATCCAATCTGAGCGGCTCCAAACTCTAAAGGGCTAACAAACTCATTCTGACCGTTAGTTGCTCCCTCTGGAGCGATTGCTAGGGGCATCTGACCGTTAACTAAGATGTCTCTGGCGGTTTCGAGTCCTTGACGATCGCCGCGACCCCGATGAATGGGGATACCACCCAAACGAGGGTACAACCAATTGACGATCTTACCCGCCCACAATGGAATGCCGCGATCGTAGATAAAGTGAGCGAAGACGGGCGATTTGAGCGAAATGCGATGCCTTCTGGCCGCCAGCGGCAGCATTTTTGTCAAGAGGTGCCCCAGACAAAAAGCATCATCGCTACTAGGATGCCTAAAAGCAATAATCAACCGCAATCTACCCATCTGCGATTGTTTGTAAGCTTCTACCAACCGATCGAGATCTGAGGCATCAATTTTGATGATGTGCAGTTTGTATCTCAACCACAAAGGCAACATCCAAGTGACTAGCCGCAGCACCCAAACATTGAATTGAGGTGGTAAGAATGCTAATCGGGGCTGGGCTTTGGTAATTTGGGACATGGGGAAAATACTTTCTGACCCCGTAGAGGATAGCTTTAATTGTAAAATTAATCACCGTATAAATGACTGATTTTACGGAATTTTCGATATGGCGAGCAAATTTTTAGGATGGTAATTTTGGATTACCTCATCCCATTTTGCACTAAATCAGCGCGATTATTCCAGCAATCGTCTGTGAAAAACGACCTCGATCGATGAATAGACATCTGGCTCAAGCTAGGCTTTAGGGGTAAGAGGTAAAAGGTAAGAGGTTCATCTCTCCCCAGTCCCCCAGTCCCCCCATCTCCCATCTCCCATCTCCCATCTCCCCTCTACCCCCTAATCTTAATAACTTTGGCTTCTGCGGATTCCCTGGCAACGCGGATCAGCAGTGCTGACTGGATTAGTGAGGCTACCATCGAACTCCCGCCATAGCTAAACATCGGCAAGGGTAAACCAGTTGTGGGGAGAGTCCCCGCCGCCACACCGATATTAAACAGCGATTGGATCACGATAAAAGTAGTCGCGCCGACAGCAATCAGCCGATGTACGGGATGATGGGCACGACGGGCAATCAGTAAACCCAAAGTGGCATAACTCATCACTAATACCAGCAGCAGCAGGCTTCCGAGTAAGCCAAATTCTTCAGCAAACACCGAGAAAATAAAATCTGTATCCTGAATTGGCAAGTAGTCTAGTTTCTGATTGGATAGCCCAAACCCCCGCCCCGACAAGCCCCCAGATCCGATCGCCAGCAAGCTTTGCACCAATTGAAACCCGTCGCCCCGTTCGTCTAGCCACGGATTGAGAAAAGAGAGCATTCGCGATCGTTGGTATGAGTGCATCATCAGACTCATACCCGCTACCATCCCCCCACCAATTGCCGTCCCAGTCAGGTATCTCAGCGGTAAACCCGCCGCAAAGGCGATCGACCACAAACCAATACCACATAAAGATGTCGTACTGAGGTTGGGTTGTTTTAAGATTGCCAGTAACACGATCGCAAATACCACCAGCCATGTCACCCGTACTTTGGTGGGATACTGCTCCCAGCGCCCAAATAACTTGGCACCTTGCAGGACTAGAAAGGGTTTGATTAATTCTGATGGCTGAATTTGAACCGGGCCAATCGCAATCCACCGCGTTGCCCCCATCGTATTTTGCCCCATCCCCGTCAATACCGTCAGTAACAATAGCACCAAAATCCCCAACAGAATCCAGTGTGAGACTTTGAGCGGTTTGCGCAAGGGTGAATGGACGATCGCATTAAAGATAAACAAACTAATGACGATCGCCACTAGTTGGCGATTGAAATAAAATAAGCCATCTTTTTTTTCGACTTCTCCATGATAGTAAGAAGCTGAGAACAACACGAACATCCCGATCGCTAGCCAGAGAAAAGTCAGCCACCGCATCAAACGCGCTGTCAACGACCAGTCTTTTACTGTCGGGTCAAACAATGGGAATAAAAGGCGCAAGTTCACAATGTGGGAAAATGGGGGTAGGGTGTCAGATCGGCATCAACATGGCAGCAAGGTAATTGCCGCATCGCTCCTGCTTGAGATTGGATTTGTCACCGAGCCTCTAGGGTAGACGCTACACGAACGAAAACTTATACTATTTAACCACACCGCCTAATTATTCGAGCTATTTTTCAGCTTTTGACCGAACAGTATAGTTTTAGATGATTTCCATGATGTTAAAAAAGATCTTAAATCCGGCTCGGTGGTCGATATTATTATTAGTGCTAGCGATCGCGATCGGGGTGGCTAGTTGTCGGCAAATAATTAGTTCTGCTGCTGCTAAAGTCGATCGCAATCAATTAGTTTCCGCAATTCTCAGCGATCCGAAGACCTTTAATGAAGCACTAAGTAACGAATCGCCGAATATTTTTGGCTATGTGGGTTCTGGTTTGATTGCCGAAAATGGTAAAGGCGAACTGCAACCAGCTTTAGCCGAATCTTGGGTGGTTTCCCCAGATAGTAAAACTGTGACATTTAAACTCAGAGAAAATCTCAAATGGTCTGATGGTGCGCCATTGACGATCGATGATGTCGCGTTTACTTTTAATGAAGTTTACTTTAACGAAGAAATTCCAACCGATACGCGTGATATTCTCAAAATTGGCAAGGATCGAAAATTACCCACGCTCAAAAAAATTGGTGCCGATCGCATTGAATTTACTACGCCAGAACCATTTGCCCCCTTTATCCGCACGTTAGGAATTAGTATCCTTCCCGCTCACAAGTTACGTGCTACCGTCAACCAAAAAGACAACACGGGTAAACCACTATTTTTGAGTACTTGGGGAATTAATACCAAACCCTCCGATCTAGTTTCTAGTGGGATGTTTATGCTCGAATCTTACTCCCCTGGAGAGCGGTTAGTTTTTAAAAAGAATCCTCACTACTGGAGTAAGGATGCTCAAGGCGATCGGCAGCCATATATCGATAAAGTCATTTGGCAAATTGTCGAATCGACTGATACCGCACTGGTACAATTTAGATCGGGGGGGTTAGACTCTTATGGTGTTTCGCCTGATTTCTTTTCCTTACTCAAAAAAGAAGAGCAAAAAGGCGGATATAAAATCTATAATGGTGGCCCAGCGACTGGTACGACCTTTATGTCTTTCAATCTCAACGAAGGCGAAAGAGATGGTAAACCACTAGTCGATCCGATTAAATCCCGCTGGTTTAATAATGTTAAATTTCGTCAGGCGATCGCCTACAGTATCGATCGGCAACGCATGATTAATAATATCTACCGAGGCTTGGGTGCGCCGCAAGACTCACCAATTTCAGTGCCGAGTCCTTACTATTTATCTCGCAAAGAGGGACTGCCATTCTACGATTATAGTCCCCAAAAAGCCAAAGAATTATTCACTGCGGCTGGCTTTAAATATAACGAGCAAAATAAACTGATCGACGATCGCGACAATCCAATCAGATTTACCTTAATCACTAATTCTGGTAACAAAATTCGGGAAGCATTAGGTACTCAAATCAAACAAGATTTAGCCCTAATTGGGATCGAAGTGGATTTTACCCCGATTGCCTTTAGTTTATTGGTCGATCGGATCGATAGTTCTCTACAATGGGATAGTTTATTAATTGGATTCACTGGTGGAGTCGAACCCAACGATGGAGCAAATTTCTGGTCGGTAGATGGTGGATCTCACATGTTTAATCTCAAACCAGCAAAGGGCAAG
>NZ_JANLWO010000665.1:0-5573 GCF_031364565.1 Chamaesiphon sp. OTE_20_metabat_361 | reverse complement strand
TTCACCTGGAGCCAACTTATCGTACTTAAAGTTAGTATCGCCCTGGTAGCCAGTCAACTTGGCGAGTTTCGCCAGTTTTCTGATTCCCGGTTCTAATTTGCCATCGATACTCCAAGTCGGATATCCTTTAATGCCAGCTTTGGCACAAGCGTCTGGCTGCGGATTCTTTTTAGCATCAACAGCACACTCGATATTAGTAACTTGCTCCCATGCTTGCTGCCCAAATAATTGCTTTTGTTCGTAGCAATGCGGGCACCAGTAAGCGCTATACATCTTGGCACCTTTTTGGGTCAGGTGTTTGGCAAGTTCGATCTCGGCTGCTCCTGATGTAGACTTGATTTCCCAACCGATCCCCGGTGTCGGGGCGGTAGTCGGGGCGAGTGAATTTATCTCACTCCCGATCGCGGTATTGTAAAGAACTAACGAAACTAGCAGGGCACCCAGTCCCGCCGCCATCCCGGAAAAGATGACTTGCCCGATATCTTCCCAGTCCCGCCCGAAGAGTGTCAGTCCCAAAATGGCAAAAGTGAAAATTGCCGAAGCAATACAAAATGGACATGCAGCTTTGATGACAAATGCCAGCAGATACATCAAATAGCCGCTAAATACCGCCAGCCCAACTCCCGCGAGCAATAATCCCAACCAAGTCAGGTTGTTGAGCTGATTGTGTGCCGCTTTATTAGTTTTGGGATCGACGAGTGTCGGCGCAAAAGCCATCACCGCCACACCGATGTAGCTCAGTAAGCCCAAGCCAGTCAGCGGAAAACTGCCAACATTAGCATATGGGCTAGATAGTACGATCTGACAGCCTTCGGTACCGCACACACCGTTGTTGCTAAGTTTTACCCATGTCAGGTAAGCAGTTACCAAAATGCCTAAAATAGCGATCGATCCGATGAGCAATCGCGAGTACTGATAGATCCAGGGAATTTGACGACGTTTCATAAGAGTTGGGAGTTGGGAGTTGGGAGTTGGGAGTTGGGAGAGATGGGAGTTAGGAGTTAGGAGTTGGGAGTTAGGAGTTAGGAGGTAGAAATAGGAAGCCTTCGGTCTTGTCTTGGCGTTAGAATCTCAACTTTAAAAATTCTCTCCCAGCTCCCATCTCACTTATGGATTTTCATCGAATCGATCGCACGTTGTACGGATCGACTGGCGAGATCTTGGCGAATTGTTTCAACAAATTGACTGACGCGAATTGGATCGATCGAGTTCTCGATTTTGCCTTGACGTTTGAGCGAACTCGACACGATCGCGCCATCGGCATATTGCATCAAGCTATTAATATTATTGAAATTAGCACCACTGCCGATCAGCATCGGAGTGGTACCTGCGGCTGCCCTAGCCAGTCGAAGATCTTCGATACTTGGGGGGCTACCCGTCGCGGCTCCCGAGAGGATGATGGCGTCAGCTAACCCCCGATCGATCGTTTCGCGGACGGCATTTGTCAGATCGCTCGAACTCAACGGTTGCGCGTGTTTGACGAGGACATCCGCCAGAATTTTGACATCAGATCCCAATTCCCGCCGATAGCGAAGGAGTTCGTAAGCACAGCCTTCGATGACGCCCTGATCGGTTGCCATCACTCCCGACAACACATTTACCCGAATGAAAGCCGCTCCCGTACAACTGGCGATCGCCATCGCACTGAGACTATCATTGCGTAAGACATTGATCCCGATCGGGATCGAGATCAATTCGCGCAACCGCGTAACGATCGTCGTCATCGCACTGACTACCGCCGGATCGACGCGGCTTTTGGGAAAAGGCGCATCAAAAAAGTTCTCGACGACGATCGCATCGACACCACCTGAAACTAGGGCGACTGCTTCTTGTTCGGCACGATCGATAATCGCACTAAGACTACCGCCCCACCGTGCCGAAGTCGGCAGCGGCAACAGATGGACGACGCCAATAATCGGCTGAGTGGTGTTAAAAATTTGCTGTAAATTCACGTTTTGCGTTTAAACTAGGCGGATGGCGATCGCCGCGCCAATTCAAGTTTTGGCATGACCGAACCACAAGACTCAATCTTCACCTATATTATCCACAAATTAGGCTTGTCTAACTCATCAAAAAATCTTCTCTAGTCATCAGTCGTTAGCAATTCACCATTATTTACCACTTTACATTCCGCAACACTATGGTAGAATATAGCCTGAAGACTTAAAATTAAGCATGTTAAGCTAAGTTCTAAACACAAGTTTAGAGTTTAGTAGTTTCGTTGGATTATATTTGAGTCAGCAATTATCTGTTACTGGTGTTGAATCGCAGTTTTAGGGCGGCAATTAGCGCGATTGCCCGAACCGGGGCTACACCGATAGACTTACAAGATGTAGGCACACCGCCTTGACTTTTGAGTTGGTAGTAATCGATCGCCAAACGCAGTCACATTACTGTTGGAGACAAATAAACCAAGACTACATGGGCAACAAGCCAACAATTGCAATATCCCACTTAGGTTGCGAAAAAAATCGTATTGATAGCGAGCACATGCTCGGCTTGCTCGTTCAAGCAGGCTATGAAGTAGATGCTGATGAAACTGAAGCTGATTATGTCATCGTCAATACTTGTAGCTTCATCGATGCAGCTAGAGAGGAGTCCATCCGCACGTTAGTAGAACTAGCCGAAGCCGATAAAAAAATTGTTATCACTGGCTGCATGGCACAGCACTTTCAGTCGCAGCTACTGGCAGAAATACCAGAAGCTGTAGCCGTAGTTGGCAGTGGCGACTATCACAAAATCGTCGATGTCATCGAGCGATCGCAAGGTGGCGAGCGGGTAGTTGAAGTGACCCCCGAGCCAACTTACATCGCCGACGAGCATACCCCTCGCTATCGGACGACGACTGAAGGTGTCGCTTACTTGCGCGTTGCCGAAGGTTGCGACTATGCTTGCGCTTTCTGTATTATTCCCCACCTTCGGGGGAAACAGCGCTCGCGGACGATCGAATCGATCGTGGCTGAAGCCCAAAGATTGGCGGATGAAGGAGTCAAGGAACTAATCCTGATTTCCCAAATCACCACTAATTATGGTCTCGATATCTATGGTACGCCCAAACTAGCAGAACTTCTGCGGGCATTGGGCAAAGTGGACATTCCGTGGATTCGGATGCACTACGCTTACCCGACTGGGTTGACACCCAAGGTAATCGCCGCGATGCAAGAAACACCAAATGTTTTACCCTACCTAGATTTACCATTACAGCATTCCCATCCCGAAATCCTCCGTGCCATGAATCGCCCGTGGCAAGGACAAGTAAACGATCGCATCATCGAGCAACTCAAAATCGCTCTCCCCGATGCAGTCCTGCGGACGACACTGATCGTCGGCTTCCCTGGGGAAACCGACGAACATTACCAGCATCTTCAGACATTCTTGCAACGGCACGAATTCGATCATGTTGGGGTGTTTACCTTCTCCGCTGAGGATGGAACCGCCGCTGCCACCTTGCCCAACCACTTGCCACAAGCAGTTATGGACGAGCGCCGCGACGGGATCATGGCGATTCAACAACCAATTTCACTCCGCCGTAATCAAGCTGAAATCGGTAAAACCGTTGATGTCCTGGTCGAACAAGAACACCCCGAATCGGGGTTGTTGGTGGGTAGATCTGCCAGATTTGCCCCAGAAGTGGACGGATTAGTGTATGTTAGTGGGAGTGCCCGCCTTGGGTCGATTATTCCCGTTACTATCCATGAAGCCGACCATTACGATCTCCACGGCGAGGTCGTTTACCCGTAAACAGTCAATAACGATCGGTTATCCGGCGATGCCAAGAATTGAAGCTTGGCATTAAACTGATAAAAGAACGCTACTAAATCTGTTGAATTCAAAATTTAAACTAACATTAGATTTTGGATTGGAGCGAAGACGCTAGAATTCAGTAAAAAGACCGATATATTCGACAACAATTCACAACAGAATCTGCGCCTAGCGATTGATGCGAGCATTCTGTGACTATTTAGTATTTCTTTTATTGGTGGAGAATTGCAGCTAATTCTCACACAACCTTAAACTGAATGGTTTAAATATTGGGTACGATGTTTTCCCCGGTTGATGTACTGACTAATTCCTAAAGATTAGCTCCTAAACTTTCGACACAAAATCATACCGATCCACTTAACTACAAATTATGACCGTTTCTTTCTCTAGCCTTGGACTTTCCGATCGTATCGTTACACAACTGGAAAGCCTGGGGATTACTGAACCGACTAACATTCAAGAGCAAGCCATTCCCTTTCTACTATCTGGTAAAGATGTAGTCGGACAATCTCAAACCGGGACGGGGAAAACTGCTGCATTTGCCTTGCCCATGATCGAACGTTTGGACTGGCAGCGTCCGGTGATCCAAGCCTTGGTACTGACTCCCACGCGCGAGTTAGCAATGCAAGTCTCCCAAGCCATGAAAACCTTCTTAGGTGGTAACGAGCGTCGCTCGCCGATCCTGACGGTTTATGGCGGACAAGCGATCGACTTGCAAATTCGTCGCTTAGAGAGCGGTGTAGCTGCCGTTGTCGGCACGCCCGGACGCGTCATCGACTTGATCGATCGCGGCCATCTCCGCTTAGGTCAAGTGGAATGGTTGGTACTCGATGAAGCCGATGAAATGCTCAGTATGGGCTTTATCGACGACATCGAACTGATTTTGAGCAAATTGCCCACCGAACGCCAAACCGCCTTCTTCTCGGCGACAATGGCACCCCCAATTCGCTCGTTGGTCAACCGCTTCCTCAAAAATCCGGTGACTGTCACCGTCGATCAAGTCAAAGCAGCACCTTCAAAAATCAAGCAACAGGTTTACTTCATCCCACGCGGCTGGACTAAAGCTCAAGCGCTCCAACCCATTCTCGAACTCGAACAGCCCGAATCGGCGATTATTTTCGTCCGTACCCGGAAAGCTGCCGCCGAACTCACCAACCAACTCCAATCTGCCGGACACAGCGCGGATGAGTATCATGGCGACCTGACTCAAACCCAGCGGGAACGCTTATTGGCACGATTCCGGGGCGATAAAGTCCGCTGGATCGTCGCCACCGACATTGCCGCACGGGGTCTCGATGTCGATCATCTCAGCCACGTCATTAACTATGACTTGCCCGATAGCGTCGAGAACTACATCCACCGGATCGGTCGGACGGGTCGTGCTGGTAAAGAAGGCGTAGCCATCTCCCTGATTCACTCCCTCGATCGTCGCAAACTCCAAGCGATCGAACGTCGCGTCAAACAGTCTCTAGCAGTCTGTCAGATCCCGACGCGCGCGCAAGTAGAAGCAGCCCACGTCGAGAAGATTCAAGGCAAAGTCCAAGAAGCCCTTTCCGGCGAACGGGTAGCATCCTTCTTGCCGATCGTTGCCAAAATGGGTGAAGAGTACGACGTACATACCGTTGCCGCAGCAGCACTGCAACTGGTATACGACCAAACTCGCCCCGCATGGCTGGATATGGAAGAACCCCAAATCCAAGATCGCGAACGCTCTTCCAACAGCTACAAACCTCGCGGTGGTAGCGATCGTCGCAGTGGTGGCGGTGGCGGTGCTGGTGGCAAACCAGTCCTCCGCAGCGGTGGTAGCGGTG
>NZ_JANLWO010000642.1:0-3695 GCF_031364565.1 Chamaesiphon sp. OTE_20_metabat_361 | reverse complement strand
GGCTCAGACTAACTAATCTACTCGATCGCGTCACCCACATTCAAATTAACGACCAAATTCCCCACAGCCGTACCGAACAAATCAAAGTCAAACTGCTCAAAATCTCCCCCCAAATTCAACCTGGCGAATTAGGAAGATTGGTATGGGAACTAAATTTACCCGCCAATGGCAAGATGGAAATCAACTACCAATTCTCGATCGAACATCCTGAAGGTGTGCAGGTACAGGGATTGGATGTTTGAAATAATTAATAATTAATAATTAATAATTACCAAAAACAGGGGTTTAAACCCCCTCATCAGCACCTCGTTGTTAACTGTCAACTCCCAACTTTACTCAGCTCTACACCTTGATAGTAATGAGCGAGAATGCTCGAATACTTCTGCCCCTGCTCCGCTAGATAATATGCACCCCACTGACTCATCCCTAGCCCATGCCCATAGCCGCGTCCGGTGAAGAGAAATCCGGTAGGCGTAGGAGAGATAGTAAACCGCAGACTGCGGAGTTTGAGAGCCGTTCTCAACTGACTACCGGGGAGAATTTTGGTAGTATTGCCACTAATGTTGAGACTCACAACACTACCGTAGGGCGTAGTGCGATCGGGTGCGATCGATCGAAGCTGCTGGACTTTGAGACTTTGACTGAGCTGTGCGGTAGTAAATGTCTGCGTCCACTCGTATCCAGGCGACCCCAGATCGTAATCTGGGACACCTCGCAAATATGGTAGTCGAGCCGACCAAATATCTTCAACGTTCTCTGTGTGCCCCCCAGAAGACGAGTGAAAAGCGGCGAGGATCGGTTTGCCCTGATAAGTCATAATTTGACCGAGGGTAGCATTGACGGCGGCTTGAGTGGGTTCTGACTCACCCGACAGACCAGGATAAACTTGACTGGCTTGGGTGCTATCGAGATCGAAAGCTTTGTTACTGGTGGATTGGCTGCGATAGAGAGCGTAAGTGCGGGCGGCGACGGCTTGAGCTTTGAGTGCTTCGGCAGGAAAAGTCGGACTCATTTCTGCCCCTAAAACACTGGATAGATATTGCTCCAGATCGACATGATTGATGGCTAACAGTCGATTTTTGGTCGCGATGACTCGCACGGTACCACGGTACCAGCGATCTGAAATCCAGATATAGCCACCCTGCTGGGGCTTAACCCAGAGTTGCGTCACCTGGTTATTACCAACGACGACCCGATCCTTACTGACTGTGGCAACTAATCCTTGTTGCGGTTGCAGTGCGCCCAATTGACGATCGCGCTCATCGGTAATAATTGCAGGTGTCGAAGCGGCGAGATCGAGCGATATTTTTGAGGCAATCGCTACGCGTAATTGATGGCATTGTGCTGGCGCGATCGTCAGCAACCATAGCAGCAAAGAAAACCAGCCAGTCTGTCTACTCAAGTGAATCATGCGATCGGGATGGATATTTGTCATGCGGGGAAAATCATCATACTATGGAACGTCTGGCGTTTGAATCGCGTCATCAAAGCGAAGATCCGATCGTGCCGCGATCGGAAATTAAGTCGATCGTCATCGATGTGGTGGACTATTCCGCTACAATTGATTGAAAATCGATCGTGTTGGCGTCGCCTCTGTCTTAACTGAAACACATGGGTCGGAAACCTCCGCGTGATTTCAGTCGCTCCCCTGGAGAATCGCCAAACATCAGGGGTTTAATTCTTTGCTGCTAGGCGAAAAGTTGTCCGGCTACTATTTAGATCCAGACTTAGTTCCCCATCAGGGCACTCCCCGAACACCTTACCCCTCATCCCTAACCCCTAATTTAACGTTGTGAGTAACATCCCCCCTCTTGACCTCAAACGGCAGTATCAAGCGATCGGTGCTGATGTCAGTGCAGCGGTATTAGAAGTTTTAGCTAGTGGTGCTTATATTGGCGGCCCGAATGTCCTGAGCTTCGAGCAGCAATTTGCCAGCTATATCGGCACCACTGACTGCGTTGGCTGCAATTCTGGCACGGATGCGCTGTATCTAGCCTTGAGAGCGATGAAGATCGGTGCGGGGGATGAAGTGATTACTACGCCCTTTACCTTTATTGCGACAGCCGAGACAATCAGTGCCGTGGGCGCGACGCCCGTGTTTGTCGATATCGACATTGCTACTTTTAATCTCGATCTCAGCCAACTTGCCGCCGCCATTACGCCGCGCACTAGGGCAATTATGCCCGTGCATTTGTTCGGCAATCCGCTGGATATGACAGAGTTAATGTCGATCGCCACAGCGCATAATCTGATTGTGATTGAAGACTGCGCTCAAGCTACAGGCGCAAAATGGCACGGCAAACCCGTCGGCAGTATCGGACACTTCGGCTGTTTTAGCTTCTTCCCTACCAAAAATCTCGGCGCTTGTGGCGATGGTGGGGCTGTGACGCTCAACGATCCGACTCTCGCTGCCGATCTGCGGATGTTCCGCGAACACGGTAGCCGTCAGCGATATTATCACGAAGCGATCGGTGTCAATAGTCGGCTCGATGCTCTGCAAGCGGCGATTCTCCAGGTCAAACTTCCCCATCTCGATCGCTGGAACCAGCACCGAGCCGCCGTTGCTACTCGCTACCACCAGTTACTTGCCAATGTGCCCAATATTGTCGTTCCCCAACCTACCCCCGGGGGCGAATCAGCCTGGAATCAATACACGATTAGGGTTGTAGCACCATCAGGAATCGAGCCAGCCGCCTATCGCGATCGAGTCCGTGCTAGTCTTCAGGAAGCCGGGGTGATTTCGATGATTTATTACCCACTACCATTACATCTCCAGGCAGTCTATCAAGATCTCGCTCTGCCAGTGGGTAGTTTCCCCGTCACCGAGCTAGTCAGCCATCAGGTACTCTCGCTCCCGATGTTCCCCGAACTCACGCCTGACGAGCAGCAGCGGGTGGTATATGCCCTTAAAGATGCGCTCGATCGTTAGTCTCTATTAAAATCTAATATCTTGCCAAAGCATGGCTTCACTGAATGGCTCCAGATGCTTGACGTTAGTAGTTGCAATAACTATTCTCCGCCCTGAATATTCATCACTCAATAACGACCATTGAGCCAAAATTATCATATCTGCGTCGATATTCTCTCGATCGGCTGTTGGTAAACCCCTACGCTTAGAATCAGCCCAAACCTTTGCTGCTTTCTGCATCACATTAGTTGTCAGGGGTAAAAAATCAATCGACTCTCGCCACCGATCTAGCCTCGTTAAGCTAATCTGGTTCAATTTTTGATTTTCTAATAACAGTAAACTTCGCCGAATTTCATAATCGCAAATATCTGAACTGACAATATAAATACCCTTCGCTAGTAAACCAAATAGCCAATTTTGACAGGCAGTTACTTCTGTTCTCTCATTGGGCGAAGCAATTAAGCCGAGTATCCCACTATCTAAAAAAACAATCATTTATCACTATACAACTTAGCGCCTGAAGGACGTTGACTGTCGATCGTTTGCTTGAGATCGGCTAAGTAGGACTTACGTTCTGCTAATTCAGTAACTAATATTTCTTCAGATAACCAACTGCCTAATAACTCGATCGCGTCTCTATTTTTCTCGATTTGTTCTTCAGGTGTTTCTCCATAATGATGGAGGAATGGTTTCAATGAGACAGCTTGACTCTGATGCTGAGATAACATGAGTGGTGCCCATAAATGTATACTTAAGCATTGTAACAAGAAAAGTAGTGGCTCGACAC
>NZ_JANLWO010000632.1:0-26194 GCF_031364565.1 Chamaesiphon sp. OTE_20_metabat_361 | reverse complement strand
CCAACGACGGAGGGTGTGGTACGCATCCCTTCTGCATTAGCGATTACCACTGGTTTTCCACCTTCCATCACAGCTACCACTGAATTGGTGGTACCCAGGTCGATGCCTACTACTTTACCCATCCGCTGTTTCCCTTTGTATGACTAAATTTGTCACAAATATTGGTCTTATTTTATCCGATCGCGTAGCGTAACTATGGTAATCGATCCACCTGGTGGGTGGGGATAGTACTACTCTAGGGGATAGGGAATAGGGGATAGGGAATAGGGCAGCTTTCTAGAGCCTACTCAGACACAAGCGTCCTAAAACTCATAATCTACCATCTAATTCCTATCGGCTGTTCTCCATCCCCTATACCCTATCCCCTATCCCCTAAACCCTAAAATTAATTTAGAAGAACAAGTCCAAAAACTAATCGACGGTGCGCCAGATGTTGAGAGCCGCATGAGCGTGATGGCGATCGCGCCAATCTTACAACAGGTCGCCGCAACTCTACCACAGACGACGTATTATATCTGCCAAAGTTCGCAAGGTGAATCTGTCATCACTACTCTGCGCCACCATCGCCAACCCGATCTAGAAATCAAAGTTATTTACGCATTTATAAAAGTTGAGGATATCAGTAATTTCGACGGTGGCTCGCTAGCGACTCAATCAGCAGTAGAAGTACCTGTAATTCAGCTACTATTTTATTTAATTGCTTTCCCTGAGATCGATCGAGTGGTATTTCTCAATAATTCTAAAAATCTCAATATCGGCAAAGAGATCTCGCGTCAGAGTCTTGAAGACTCGATATCGCAGAAGCTAAAACCAGATTCTAAGTCTCAATTGCCGCCAGATGTATGTTAAATCATAACTGATTTTGTTACCACTCATTAATTTCACAATCGCATCGGATCGATCGTGCCATGCACTATTTTCACAATCGTCATAATTTAATAGATAGCTTGCGACGACAAGGTGTATGGCTGATTGTTTATTTACTAATTTTGGCGATCGTCGCTTGGCTGTGTACCGAAGTATGGGAAAAAGAAGTATTTAGTTTCGATCGATCTTTTTTATTATGGCTCCATCAATTTGCCACTCCGCAACTCGATCGAGTAATGTTGTTTTTTACGGCTCTGGGCGATCCGCCGACAGTCGTTACAATTTTTCTGACTACGAGCGTCTGGCTGCTCATCAAGCGGCGCTACTCGGATGCGATTAGATTTGCGATCGTGTGTGCGGGTGGTATCATAATCAATCAGGAAATGAAGTTATTTTTTGCCAAACCACGTCCTGAATTATGGCCGAGACTAATCGCAGATCCGACATTTTCTTTTCCTAGCGGTCATGCTGTCGGCTCGATGGTGGTGTATGGCTTTCTGGCTTATATCTTAGCCAAAGAGTTGCCTCAGTTTAAATTATACATTTGTGCGATCGCGAGTAGCTTAATTATCTCGATCGGCTTGAGTCGCTTATATTTAGGCGTACATTATCCGACTGATATTATTGCTGGCTATGGGATTGGATTTTTATGGTTGACAACTTGTTTGAAGTTGGGTTTTAGCTTTCGGCGATCGCTAGATACATAAAAAAGAGGAAGTTTTCTCCCTCTTTTTAAAGTTAGATCTAGAAGCTAAAATTCCTCAATCGTATTCAACAGCAGTAACAACCTTGCCCCTGAACACGACATAGTTATAGATGTTGTAGAAGATCATAATTGGAATTAGCACACCCACAAATGTCAGCATAAATACTAAGGCGCTGGGTGAAGCAGCCGCTTGATAAATCGTGACTTGGGTAGGAATAACGTAGGGGAAAATAATCAATCCTAGACCGAGAAAGCTCAACAAGAAAATCAAAATTGTCCAGATAAATGGCGTGCGTTCTTCTTCGCGATCGATACTTCTAAGCAGCAGCCAAACCAACAATCCGCCGAGAACGGGAATCGCTGCAAATACATAAACCATCGGCGGAGCAAATAGCCGCGTCCGCAGTGCCTCGTAAAATGTTGGCGTGACGATCGTAATTAGAACTGCGCCAATAAATGTCGTAATAGTTGCGATTTTGGCAGTCTTATAATGAGTCTTTTGTAGTTCGCCTTCGGTTTTCAAGATTAGATAGGTAGAACCGATCAATACATAACCTTGAATCAAGGTTAGGGCGACTAATAGAGATCGCCAATCCAGCCAATCCCAAGTCGAACCAGCAAAATGACCCTTAGCATCGACGGTAATTCCTTCGATCGTACTACCGAGCGCGAAACCTTGACCTAAAGCAGCCAAGAAACTACCTAAACCAAAAGCATAATTCCAGAATAATTTATTATTGGAATGCTCGCGAAATTCAAACGCTACCGCTCGAAATACCAGCCCAAAAATCATCATAAAAATGGGCATATACAAAGCCGTCAGAATCGTACTGTAGGCAAGCGGAAATGCCCCAAATAAGGCACCAGCCATCACTACTAGCCAGGTTTCATTGGCATCCCAAATATTGCCCAAACTAGTCATTAACAAGCCGCGCCGTTCTTCGTCAGAGCTAGTCAGCGAGAGGATGCCCACTCCCAAATCGAAGCCGTCTAACATCACGTATAGAAATAGAAATAAGCCTAAAATGACAAACCAAACTTGCGGCAGAAAATGTAACAGTGCGTCCATAAAAACTCCTCTGATTTACCAGGATTTGTCGGATTTGAGGATTTACAGGATTAGGTTATCGGAGCTATAGCGATCTTAAATGATTCGTGAGGTTGATTCTTCTTCGGTGCGTTACGCTACGCGATAACACACCCTACGATACTCTTGTAAATCAAATAGGACTGCTATATCCTCTATTCCCTATCCCCTATCCCCTATTCCCTATCCCCTAACTACTGCTGCGCTTCGACTGGTCGGCGGTCTGGTACCGATTCTGCGGGTTCGGTTCTGAGGATAAATTGACCGTCATCGCCTGGTATTGGCAGATTCAGCTTTGGCCCTGCGCCGATAATTCGACTGGCAAAGTAGAGCGTTGTCACTAGTAAGATCGAATAGACGACCATAAAGAAAATCAAGGATGTGAGGACATTAGTCGGCGGGACATTTGAGACGCCATCTGCCGTGCGAATGCGATCGTAAAGTACCCATGGTTGGCGACCCACACAGCGTACGACCCAACCAGCCTCGATCGCAATATAACCCAAAGGTGCCGAAAACATCCACAGGCGCATCAGCCATTTTTGGGCGCTAATCTTGTCGGGTGCCAGATTGCCCCGATACCATTCCAACACATTCCACAGCATCACTGCGGCTAAAAAGAAGCCGATGGCAATCATTACCCGGAAGGAATAATAAATCAGTCCCACCATTTTGGGGCGATCTTGGCGCTCCCATTCATTCAATCCCGGTACGGGTACAGACAGATTTTTGCGAAACTCTAAGATATAACCCAACCCATTCGGCACGGTTAATTCCCACGAGTTGCGGTTGTTGGCTTCATCGGGGATGGCTAGCAAGCTCCAATCCGCAGGTTTACCCGCTGGAGAGCTTTCCCATTTAGATTCCATCGCCGCTAGCTTCGTCGGCTGATAATAAGCCACCTGCTCGGCGCTCAGATGTCCGGCATAAATTTGAATCGGTGCCACCGCAATCGCCGTGGCGAGAACAATCTTGAGCGAGCGACTAAAAAATGCGGTATTGCGGTCTTTGAGAATATACCAAGCACTAATCCCACCGATCATAAATAATGACGTTTCGAGCGTTGCCAAAAACATATGAGCGACACTTTTGACCATAAATGGATTCAAAATTGCCTGAAAATAATCGCTCACGATAAACTTGCCATCGACCATCTCGCCACCAGCAGGCGTCTGGAGCCAAGAATTGGCTGATAGAATCCAAAATATTGACAGGTTGGCACCAAAAGACACCATGATCGTTGCCAAGTAGTGAATTGGCGGTGCCACTCGTCCCCAACCAAAAATCATAATCCCTAAAAAACCAGCTTCGAGCATAAACGCCATCGAAGCTTCAAACCCCAACACACTACCAAAAAAGTCCCCGACAGCTTCGGATAAAGGCCCCCAGTTAGTGCCAAACTGAAACTCTAATGGCAGCCCCGTGGCAACCCCAATCCCAAAGTTCAAGATAAACAGCTTCGACCAAAAGCGAAGGTGATAGTAATAATCCGGGTCGCGGGTCTTAAGCCACAGTCCTTCGATGATGACTAGATAAATAGACATCCCTGTTGTCAAAACAGGCCACAGCATATGAAAAATGGCTGTGAAAGCAAACTGCATTCGCGATAGGGCGACGGTATTTGAAAAAATATCCATGTCTGACCTGCTATTTGGTTTATATTTTCATTTGACCTAGTTTTAATGATAGACACTTTCCCGCCTGAAAAGCTTCGATCGAGCTATCCTAAATATGCACATCTTTGTATATTAGTCAACCGATCCAATAGAGTTACAGAGGTAGGAACCGTCTCTGAAACTTCAGGTGTAGGTGCAGTTGTCGCTAGTTAGGAAATATAATGTGGAAATAGCGATCGAGATTTATGACGATGGAGACTCAAGACACTTGGCAGGAATGGATTTTTGTGGGTAGTTATATCGCACTCCTACTATTGGTAATTTGGGGCGTACTAATTCGGAAATAGAGAGAAACGTAGTTCAGAGCCGAAGCAATAGGAGTTTAAACTGCTTAATTCGATTACCTACGGTACGTTATGCGATCGCGCAACCTCTACAATAATCGAGCGATTTTAACCACTCTCAATATCCACGTTACTATGTCAAAAATTGTCTGCGGGCATTGCCCACCCTACGAAATAATTGAATGAATAAGAGTTGAAAATGCTTGAATCGATCGAGCTGTTTGATTTGATTCTGCGGTACGCTAAGCGATCTCTAGACCGATCGTTCGCAAAGCGTGCCATCTCTGCGAGACGCTACGCGAACTAATCGCTACAAATTTAGAGCTGAGACTCTTGTTGTTGGTAGAGACAATAATATCGTCCTTGCAATGCCATCAGTTCCGCATGGGTGCCGAGTTCCGCGACGATACCGCGATCCATCATCAAGATAATATCCGCATTGCGAATTGTCGTCAGGCGGTGGGTGATAAAAAAGACCGTTCTCCCGGCAAAAGCGTCAGCGATATTCGTACAGACGTGGTTTTCGGATTCATAGTCGAGGGCGCTGGTGGCTTCATCGAGAATCAGTAGGCGCGGGTTCTGGAGGATCGTCCGGGCGATCGCGATTCGTTGGCGTTGTCCGCCGGATAAGCCCGATCCGCGTTCGCCGACGGAGGAGTTGTAGCCATTGGGTAGCTCCATGATAAAGTCATGGGCGTAAGCGATTTTGGCTGCTTGAATGATTTGGTCGGTGGTGGCGTCGGGATAGTTGAGGGCGATATTTTCCTGGACGCTACCTTCAAATAGCAGGGTATCTTGGGGGACGATGCCGATTTGTTGGCGGAGGGAGTAGAGTTCTACTTTGGCGATATCATAATCATCGACTAAGATGCGTCCCGATTCGAGTGGGTAGAGTCGCGGTAACAATTTCATCAGCGTACTCTTACCAGAGCCGCTTTGACCGACGATGCCGATAAATTTACCAGCGGCAAATTCTAAACTGATGCCATCGAGATTGAGCGGGCCAGTTGTTGCAAATCGGAAGGAGACGTTATCGAATTTAACTTTACCGCGAATTGTGGGCATGGGAATATTGCCCCGATCGATATCGGTGGATTCCATCGGCGTATCCAGAATATCGGCAATCCGCTCCAAGGATAGAGCGGTTTCTTGGAAGTTCTGCCACAGTTGCGTCAGCCGGAGCAGGGGGCTAGTGACGTACCCAGAAATGATCCGAAAGGCAATCAGTTGTCCGAGGGTGAGTTTGCCGTCGAGGACTAAATACGCACCCACCCAAAGCACCAGTAAGCTGGAGAGCTGATTGAGAAAGGTGGTGGCGGAATTGGCGGTGGTAAAGGTAATTACGGTTTGGAATCCCGCCATCACGTATTGGGTGTAGCGTTCTTGCCATTTCCACCGCGATCGCAGTTCGACGTTTTGAGCTTTAACGGTTTGGATACCAGAAATTACTTCGACTAGGTGAGATTGGGATCTGGCATTGCGTTCGGCTTTTTCGCGCAGTTGTTTGCGGGCGATCGGGGAGATAATGGTGGTAATCAGCACGCACAGCGGTAAGGTAGCGAGGGCAACTAATGTGAGCAGCCAGCTATAAATCAGCATCACAACGATATAAATCACCGAAAATACCGAATCTAAGACGACCGTGAGGGCAGTCCCGGTCAGGAATTGGCGGATATTTTCGAGTTCGTTGACGCGGGTGGACAGTTCCCCAACCGACCGCTTTTCAAAGTAGCGTAAGGGTAAGCGGAGCAAGCGATCGATAATTTGCGAACCCAGCGCCAGATCGATCCGATTGGTAGTATCGACAAATAGATAGGTGCGGAGGCTGGTTAATAAGGCTTCGCCGACAGCGACACCGATTAACAGAATCCCAAATACATTCAGAGCGGTGGCGCTGTTTTGCATCAATACTTTATCGATAATCGTCTGGGTAATCAGCGGATTTGCCAGTCCGAACAGTTGGATAAAGAACGAAGCAATTAAGACCTCGACTAAGACGCCTTTGTACTGCACCAGCGACGGCCAAAACCAACTAATCCCAAACTTTTTCTCAGGGGTATAGCGGGTGGCTTGAACCAGCAAAATCTGAATTAAATCGTTGCTGGGAGCGTCACTGGTCGATTCCTGATTGAGGAGTAATTCTTCGGGCGATCGCTGTACCAAGCCGCTATCGGGCAGGGCGATCGTCAGGGAGTTGTGAGACACCGCACACACTACTGCCAGTCGCTCTTGCCACTTAATCAGCGCTGGTACCTGAATCCGTTGGATGTCGGCGATCGGGATGGCAGCAAGTTGACCTTGCAACCCTAAAAAGTCCGCCACAGCCCCGCAAAATTGCAGCGAGACGCCCCCAGTTTGCTCGACATGGTGAGAAACCACCTTCCGGACGGAATCGCGCCGGAAGGGGATTTTAAACTGGTGTGCCAGCATTTCAAAGCAAGCGACGCTACCATCGATGTGCCCTTTCCCTCGGACGAGCTGATATTTCTGGGCGGCTTTAGTAACAGGGGCGTTGAGGGTAAGGGGCAGATCTGGGGCGTAGGGGATGTCGCCCGATTCGGGGACGGCTAGCGCTGAGGAATTGACAACGGTGGTAGCATCTTCGATATCGATGACTCGATCGGCATCGACAGGTTGGGTAAACTGGAGTACCGTCGGCAAAATCCCGATCGTCCGCATTTTTTGGCGGGGATGAGCCGATTCGATATCGATCCGATCGCCGATCTGGTAAGCACCATCGCTTTGTCCTAACTCTTGACTGGCGACAAACCAATCCCAGTTGCGCAGTGCGGGGGGAATTTCGGCGATCGAGCTATAGACAACAGCCGTTTCTGCGGCTTTGAGCGTGAGGTCTTTGAGCGAATCCACGCCCAATAATGTCAGTAATTGTTCTTGATTGGGCTGGCGTTCGAGTTCGCTCCGCAGAATTTCAAAGATTTCGATGCTGGTGGGGCGATCGTAAAAATATTGTCTGAGCGTCGGTTCTTTAGCGATCGACTGCATGAACGACTCAGCGGGAATCGTCAAGCAAATCACTTCGGTAGAGGCGATCGCCGATTCGCAGGGCACGCCCCGAATCATGCTGATTGCCCCGATCGTGCTGCCAGCTTCCAAGCGTTCGAGTGTCACTGGCGTAGCCAGATCGTTGGGATATCCCAGCAGCCGCACGGTGCCTTCCACGACGATATTAATCTGTGCCGAAAATCTATCCCGTAGGGCGATCGGTTGACCGACATGATAGCGATAATACTGAGCGATTTTGGCAATTTTTACTTGTGCATTTGGGGCTAACTTACTAAATGGCTCGATTTGTGATAAAAATATTTCGGGAGCGACGGGCGTATAAGTCATAAAAATTAGGCTGTATCTGAGATTTAAAGCGAGATAATTCGCTCGAAATCGGTCTAAATTGGTTTAAATAAAGATTAACTTTTAACTGAAATTTGAGCTAATTTTGATTGAATCCATTGCTCGTACAGCTCATCTATCAGCCGCGCTCTCAGGGTTTTATCTAACTGAGCGGGGAGATATTTTTCCAGCCTGACCAATACAAACCAGTCGGCAACTTGGAGCGGTGGCGCGAGCTGTCCGGGCTTAAGAGTCGCGATCTTTTGGGCGAGAACTGGATGCGGGACAGATAACTCGTGCGGCCCAACCATTCCGCCACTTTGGGCTTCTTGTCCGCCGGAATATTGCTTGACTAAATCGCTAAAAGTTGCTTCACCATCTTGAATTCGGAAAAACAATTCCTGAGCCAAATGGGGATCTTTGACGCGCAATAGCGAATATACAGCTCGATCGAGTTGACTTTTTCGCTGTAAAAAATAAGAATCAACTTTATTATTAAAAGCCAATTGTTTGAACCGATCGAGTTTGAGCGTCCTAAGTACTGAATGCTCGAATTGTGCGAGGCTACAGTTGTTGCGCTCCAGCCATACTGCCCGATCGTCATCAGAGTTAATCTGATACTTATGATAAAAAGCTTTATAGGCACCAAAAATTTCTTCTTGAGTGCAATCGATTGCAGCTAGTTCGGCATCGAGAATCAATTCTCGTTGCAACTGGGGGAGCATCCAAAACTTCTGTAATAGGGCGATAACTTCTTCCCCAGACATGGTGTTTTGACACAACCGCTGGAGCGGTGTATCTAGCTCGGGAGTGGATTGCTGAGGTTCCGATCGATCGGGGGGCGGTAGGGTTGAAGTCACAATGCTGGGGTCTAGCAAATTTGCAGTTGTCTTCATGATACTTTTATTTAAAGGCGAACTCAGTGACACCTTTCACAAATTATCTCAGCGATCGTCCAGTCCGAGGTTATCGAGATATTAAAAGCTGGTTAAACTTGTTGCTTCTGGGCGATTGTAGCATAATTGGTGCTAAATTGAAACCACTATTGCAGCTTGGATCGCTCGATTCGGTGATACCGCTGACCCTAAGATTACACGATAATACCACTAGATCGCACTGTGAAAATAGTGCGATCTAGTGCTAATGCTTCGTAAGTCGTATCTAAGTGTAGTGGCTGAGAAAAACTGGAATCTGATATCTTGCGATCGAAAGAGTGTTAGATTTGTGCAATCCAGAGGTATGGCAAGAATTATCGCTCACGAATGCGCCTGACTGCTTCAAAAATCGAGATATTGCTAGAGCTTGCGCTAATTTTATCCGTTATACTACCGCCGCTACTGCCATGTTTGTGCCATCAATGGCTTTTTTGGAAGACATAGAGCAGTGGTGTCTGGTGCTGTTTTTAGCGAAACTTCCAGCAGATATGCGCGAATTTTTGCCTAATGTGACGTTTCGGATTGAATGAAGATATGTGCATTTTAGAGAAGCAGGGGTAATTCATGAATTACCCCGCGTTTTTGCTTAGACTACTTTGACATTAACATTGACGACTAGATCGTTGAAGTCACGATCGCCACTGCCATACATATCTTCGATCCCAAAGGTGTTATTCCCCAACAAGCGGAAGTGATCCAGTGTGTCAGGATTGGCACCGAGATAATTGAAGTAGGCATGAATCGCGTTGACATTGCCACCATTATTAGTCGGATTGATGCTGGCAAAACTAGCGAGGGAACCTTGAGCGATGACTACAGGTGCGTAGATTTTTCCACCCGCAAGATCGAGGTTGGTTTTAGTTTCGGTTTTTGATACCTGCAATACCGCGCTTTTAACTGCTTCGATCGCATAGTTAGCATCGCCCGGTTTGAGGATTGCACCACCAGCTAGTCTAATCGTGCCCAAAACTGCATCTTCGACGGCGTAGAAAGCGACATTGTTGTTGTAAGCAGCGTCACTAGTGCTAGTAATATCGACTTTGAGGGTTTTCCCCGCATAATCGGATAGATCGATAATCCGTCCCTGAGTCAAACTTTGGGACTTGGCACCGATCGGAATATTCGGTGTTGTACCTGCAAGTTTGGAGACATTTAAGCGCAGTTCGTCGTTATTAATTGAGATTTGATAGCCATCATTCGCACTATTAGTTGTGACTTTAAATGGACTATTGCCGCTGGTATTAGGAAGTGCGAATAAGACATTAGTTGGCGTTTTTCCGCTAGCAATTTGTTGTTGAAAATCGGCGATCGAACCATCTTGCACTTGAAAGAATTGATAGATTTTATTGGAATCTAAGCTAATTTCGCGTTTGTTTAGGCTAAAGAAACTACCGTCCAAGCTAGCAAAGATCGGTTTGGCTGAGTCGGCGACTAGTTTGAGATAACCTGGGGTACCTGGAGCGATGCCGCCAATTTTACCAGCTAGATCGTCAACAGCAAAAAAGCCAATTTCATTAACTTTACTACCTAATCTTTGGGCGATCGCATTAATACCGATCCCTTTGAGTGTGGGATCGGCTACAAATAGATTGTTGGTTAAAGTAATGCCTAATGTCGTTGGATTGGGGTTAGGATTCGGGTTTGGATTCGGGTTAGGATTCGGGTTTGGATTCGGATTCGGGTTTGGATTTGGATTTGGATTTAAGAGATCGGCGATCGAATTTGCCTGAATTCCTTTGAGTAATGCGACATCGACAGTCCCTGCTTTGAGCAACGTATCGCTACCCTGGATCGTCGCAGTTAGCTTAGTAATATCGTCGCCAATGCCCGGAAGTCCGCCGATTTTGAGCGTATCCGTACCAGCTTTAAAGTCGGTAACAATATTTGCTTGGGTGGGTAAAGATGCCAGCGCGAGCAAGAAAATATCTCGTCCATTACCACCCGTCAGGATATTCCCACCTAAGCCAGCAAATAAGGTATCGTCGCCGTCGCCACCAAATAAGCGATCGTTAGTACCAGCAAATAATCGATCGTCGCCTGTTCCGCCATCTAAGAAGTTGCCAACTTCACCATCGGTAGCATCGAGAATATCGTTACCACCTTCACCGAATAGTCGATCGTTTTTACCAGCATATAGCTCATCGGCACCATCGCCAGCATAGATCTGGTTGCGACCCGCCGCAATACTCGCATCGATGATATTATTACGACGATCGCCGATAATTCTGGTATTGGCTTCTTTAATACCGAGTAATAGATCCGTCGGATCGGTAGCGGTGATAATTTTAGTACTAATAATTCCCGTCACGGGGAGATCTTTAGCTAATTCTAACAACCCTAATTTTTCGGGTACCTTACTCCCCGGCGCGACGTTAAAATCGTTGTCATTAATTAAGGTGAGAGTATTGGGTGCGACTAATGCCAAGCCTTCGAGTTTTTCGACTCCGGTGTAGCCCAATTGCGCTGCATTAGCGATGAGACTTTTGCTGACGGGGGCAATTTTGGCAGTAGTTAGTTCGGCGGGGGTGAGTTGTTCGATTGTTTTACCCGCAGGTAGGGTAAAGTTGGCGGGGTTATTAATATTAGTCGCCGCTGCGAGATCGATTTGGTAGATGAGTTTATTCGAGGCGGTTGTAGCCAAATCGTCGCGTTCGACAACGGCAAATTTACCGCCGCCGAGGGAGACAGCATCGCCGAGTTTGTCGGTTTTGGCGTTACCAGTCCCGGTAATATCGTCGAGCAGATAGAGATATTCACCCGTGACGGCTTTAGTTGTGGTGTCGAATTCTAAAATGCGGACGGTGCGAGAGGCTCTAGACACCGTATCGCCAGCATTATCTGGATTATCAATCGGACTTTGGATAAAGGCATAAAGCTTGGTACCTTCGATCGCGATGGCTTCAAAGCCCCGATTGCTGCGGCGTTGGGCGTAGACTTCGGGTAATACTTCGGTGCCAAATGTCCCAGCAGGGAAGTCGGTTGTGGGTGCTGTGGCGGTACCTTTGGGGATAAATCTGTCGAGTAGTTTACCATTGGTATCAAATTGGTAAATTGCGGGACGATATTCGTCTACCAGCCAGTAGTTACCATCAGAGCCGATGACGATGCCTTCGACATCCGCGCCGAGCGGATCGTTGGCTAAAACTTTGCCATCGAGATCGACACCAATTTCGTCGGTGTAGGCTAAACCATTAGCCCCGGCTTGGAGGTTGGGCAATCCGGTGAGTGGTGTTTTACCATCGGCTCTAAATAAGCCCGTGCGCTTGGTAATATTAATCTCGCCAGAGGTGCGATTGAGTTCAAAACTGACGATTTCGGGTTGAAAGTTAGGTAATAGAAAGGGACGATTCGCACCAGTCGGCTCGCCATTTGGCCCGCGATCGGTATTAGTGATAAATTTGAGATTACCATTTGCGGCAATCCCTTGGAAATACAGCCCAGAGAAACCACCGAGGAACAGATCTTGTCCTTTGGAAGTGGTGCCTAGTTTGGGCAAGTTGGTAAAATCATAGCTCGTTACATTGCTCCCAGCATTATTGGGTGCTGTCGGCGTGACGGCGACGGTGTTGCTATTGAGGCTACCTGGGGCGGTATTTTTGAGGAGTACTAGTTGTTGAGTGCCCAAGCTAATCGTGGCATCAGTGCCAGATTTGGCAACGGTAAGATCGCTAAAATTGTTGACACCTGCTAAGTTAATCCTAAGTGTGTCATTAAGTCGATCGAAATCCGTAATTGTATTAGGTGTAGCGGGGACATCGACATTGGCAACCCAAATTACATCTTTACCAGTGCCACTCGTAATAGTATTGCCACCCTGTCCGCCATAAATCTTGTCATCGCCTGCATCGCCGGAAATGGTATCGTTGCGATCGGCGTAAATAATATCGTCACCATCGCCACCAGAGAGCGTATTAGAGCCATTACCATCCGATGTCAGGGTATCGTTACCTGCATCGCCATCTAGCATGTCGTTAGTGTAAGCATATAGCTCGTCGTTGCCCGCGCCGCCACGTAAAACATTATTTCCTGCTCCCGGTAGGGCATCTAAGTAATCATTTCCGGCTAAACCGAGCAAGGTATCGTTGCTTTTGTCTTTGTCAATGAATAGTACATCATTGTTAGCTGTGCCGTTAACTGTCGCCATTGAATTAGGGGATAGAGGTTAAAGATTAGATCGGGACAAGGTAGGGGCAATTGCCCCTACCTTGTCCCGATCTAATCTTTAACCTCTATCCCCTAATTCAATGGCGACAGTTAACGGCACAGCTAACAATGATGTACTATTCATTGACAAAGACAAAAGCAACGATACCTTGCTCGGTTTAGCCGGAAATGATTACTTAGATGCCCTACCGGGAGCAGGAAATAATGTTTTACGTGGCGGCGCGGGCAACGACGAGCTATATGCTTACACTAACGACATGCTAGATGGCGATGCAGGTAACGATACCCTGACATCGGATGGTAATGGCTCTAATACGCTCTCTGGTGGCGATGGTGACGATATTATTTACGCCGATCGCAACGATACCATTTCCGGCGATGCAGGCGATGACAAGATTTATGGCGGACAGGGTGGCAATACTATTACGAGTGGCACTGGTAAAGATGTAATTTGGGTTGCCAATGTCGATGTCCCCGCTACACCTAATACAATTACGGATTTCGATCGACTTAATGACACACTTAGGATTAACTTAGCAGGTGTCAACAATTTTAGCGATCTTACCGTTGCCAAATCTGGCACTGATGCCACGATTAGCTTGGGCACTCAACAACTAGTACTCCTCAAAAATACCGCCCCAGGTAGCCTCAATAGCAACACCGTCGCCGTCACGCCGACAGCACCCAATAATGCTGGGAGCAATGTAACGAGCTATGATTTTACCAACTTGCCCAAACTAGGCACCACTTCCAAAGGACAAGATCTGTTCCTCGGTGGTTTCTCTGGGCTGTATTTCCAAGGGATTGCCGCAAATGGTAATCTCAAATTTATCACTAATACCGATCGCGGGCCAAATGGCGAGCCGACTGGTGCGAATCGTCCCTTTCTATTACCTAACTTTCAACCCGAAATCGTCAGTTTTGAACTCAATCGCACCTCTGGCGAGATTAATATTACCAAGCGCACGGGCTTATTTAGAGCCGATGGTAAAACACCACTCACCGGATTGCCCAACCTCCAAGCCGGGGCTAATGGTTTAGCCTACACCGACGAAATTGGTGTCGATCTCGATGGCAAAGTTTTAGCCAACGATCCGCTCGGCGCGGATGTCGAAGGCATCGTCATCGGCTCTGATGGTAACTACTGGCTGGTAGACGAATATCGTCCCGCAATTTACCAATTTGATACCAATGGTAAACTACTCGACAGATTTATCCCCAAAGGTACCGCCACAGCACCCACAACCGACTTCCCTGCTGGGACATTTGGCACCGAAGTATTACCCGAAGTCTACGCCCAACGCCGCAGCAATCGGGGCTTTGAAGCCATCGCGATCGAAGGTACCAAGCTTTATGCCTTTATCCAAAGTCCGATTGATAATCCAGATAATGCTGGCGATACGGTGTCTAGAGCCTCTCGCACCGTCCGCATTTTAGAATTCGACACCACAACTAAAGCCGTCACGGGTGAATATCTCTATCTGCTCGACGATATTACCGGGACTGGTAACGCCAAAACCGACAAACTCGGCGATGCTGTCTCCCTCGGCGGCGGTAAATTTGCCGTTGTCGAACGCGACGATTTGGCTACAACCGCCTCGAATAAACTCATCTACCAAATCGATCTCGCAGCGGCGACTAATATTAATAACCCCGCCAACTTTACCCTACCTGCGGGTAAAACAATCGAACAACTCACCCCCGCCGAACTAACTACTGCCAAAATTGCCCCCGTCAGCAAAAGTCTCATCGCTAATGCAGCGCAATTGGGCTACACCGGAGTCGAAAAACTCGAAGGCTTGGCATTAGTCGCACCCAATACTCTCACCTTAATTAATGACAACGATTTTAACGTCGCGCCGGGGAGTAAGGTACCCGAAAAATTAGGGTTGTTAGAATTAGCTAAAGATCTCCCCGTGACGGGAATTATTAGTACTAAAATTATCACCGCTACCGATCCGACGGATCTATTACTCGGTATTAAAGAAGCCAATACCAGAATTATCGGCGATCGTCGTAATAATATCATCGATGCGAGTATTGCGGCGGGTCGCAACCAGATCTATGCTGGCGATGGTGCCGATGAGCTATATGCTGGTAAAAACGATCGACTATTCGGTGAAGGTGGTAACGATATTCTCGATGCTACCGATGGTGAAGTTGGCAACTTCTTAGATGGCGGAACAGGCGACGATCGATTATTTGCTGGTACTAACGATCGCTTATTTGGTGGCGACGGCGACGATACCTTATTTGCTGGCTTAGGTGGGAATATCCTGACGGGTGGTAATGGACGAGATATTTTCTTGCTCGCGCTGGCATCTTTACCCACCCAAGCAAATATTGTTACCGACTTTAAAGCTGGTACGGATACGCTCAAAATCGGCGGACTTCCGGGCATTGGCGACGATATTACTAAGCTAACTGCGACGATCCAGGGTAGCGATACGTTGCTCAAAGCAGGGACTGTCGATGTCGCATTACTCAAAGGAATTCAGGCAAATTCGATCGCCGATCTCTTAAATCCAAATCCAAATCCAAACCCGAATCCGAATCCAAACCCGAATCCTAACCCGAATCCAAACCCGAATCCTAACCCCAATCCAACGACATTAGGCATTACTTTAACCAACAATCTATTTGTAGCCGATCCCACACTCAAAGGGATCGGTATTAATGCGATCGCCCAAAGATTAGGTAGTAAAGTTAATGAAATTGGCTTTTTTGCTGTTGACGATCTAGCTGGTAAAATTGGCGGCATCGCTCCAGGTACCCCAGGTTATCTCAAACTAGTCGCCGACTCAGCCAAACCGATCTTTGCTAGCTTGGACGGTAGTTTCTTTAGCCTAAACAAACGCGAAATTAGCTTAGATTCCAATAAAATCTATCAATTCTTTCAAGTGCAAGATGGTTCGATCGCCGATTTTCAACAACAAATTGCTAGCGGAAAAACGCCAACTAATGTCTTATTCGCACTTCCTAATACCAGCGGCAATAGTCCATTTAAAGTCACAACTAATAGTGCGAATGATGGCTATCAAATCTCAATTAATAACGACGAACTGCGCTTAAATGTCTCCAAACTTGCAGGTACAACACCGAATATTCCGATCGGTGCCAAGTCCCAAAGTTTGACTCAGGGACGGATTATCGATCTATCCGATTATGCGGGGAAAACCCTCAAAGTCGATATTACTAGCACTAGTGACGCTGCTTACAACAACAATGTCGCTTTCTACGCCGTCGAAGATGCAGTTTTGGGCACGATTAGACTAGCTGGTGGTGCAATCCTCAAACCGGGCGATGCTAACTATGCGATCGAAGCAGTTAAAAGCGCGGTATTGCAGGTATCAAAAACCGAAACTAAAACCAACCTCGATCTTGCGGGTGGAAAAATCTACGCACCTGTAGTCATCGCTCAAGGTTCCCTCGCTAGTTTTGCCAGCATCAATCCGACTAATAATGGTGGCAATGTCAACGCGATTCATGCCTACTTCAATTATCTCGGTGCCAATCCTGACACACTGGATCACTTCCGCTTGTTGGGGAATAACACCTTTGGGATCGAAGATATGTATGGCAGTGGCGATCGTGACTTCAACGATCTAGTCGTCAATGTTAATGTCAAAGTAGTCTAAGCAAAAACGCGGGGTAATTCATGAATTACCCCTGCTTCTCTAAAATGCACATATCTTCATTCAATCCGAAACGTCACATTAGGCAAAAATTCGCGCATATCTGCTGGAAGTTTCGCTAAAAACAGCACCAGACACCACTGCTCTATGTCTTCCAAAAAAGCCATTGATGGCACAAACATGGCAGTAGCGGCGGTAGTATAACGGATAAAATTAGCGCAAGCTCTAGCAATATCTCGATTTTTGAAGCAGTCAGGCGCATTCGTGAGCGATAATTCTTGCCATACCTCTGGATTGCACAAATCTAACACTCTTTCGATCGCAAGATATCAGATTCCAGTTTTTCTCAGCCACTACACTTAGATACGACTTACGAAGCATTAGCACTAGATCGCACTATTTTCACAGTGCGATCTAGTGGTATTATCGTGTAATCTTAGGGTCAGCGGTATCACCGAATCGAGCGATCCAAGCTGCAATAGTGGTTTCAATTTAGCACCAATTATGCTACAATCGCCCAGAAGCAACAAGTTTAACCAGCTTTTAATATCTCGATAACCTCGGACTGGACGATCGCTGAGATAATTTGTGAAAGGTGTCACTGAGTTCGCCTTTAAATAAAAGTATCATGAAGACAACTGCAAATTTGCTAGACCCCAGCATTGTGACTTCAACCCTACCGCCCCCCGATCGATCGGAACCTCAGCAATCCACTCCCGAGCTAGATACACCGCTCCAGCGGTTGTGTCAAAACACCATGTCTGGGGAAGAAGTTATCGCCCTATTACAGAAGTTTTGGATGCTCCCCCAGTTGCAACGAGAATTGATTCTCGATGCCGAACTAGCTGCAATCGATTGCACTCAAGAAGAAATTTTTGGTGCCTATAAAGCTTTTTATCATAAGTATCAGATTAACTCTGATGACGATCGGGCAGTATGGCTGGAGCGCAACAACTGTAGCCTCGCACAATTCGAGCATTCAGTACTTAGGACGCTCAAACTCGATCGGTTCAAACAATTGGCTTTTAATAATAAAGTTGATTCTTATTTTTTACAGCGAAAAAGTCAACTCGATCGAGCTGTATATTCGCTATTGCGCGTCAAAGATCCCCATTTGGCTCAGGAATTGTTTTTCCGAATTCAAGATGGTGAAGCAACTTTTAGCGATTTAGTCAAGCAATATTCCGGCGGACAAGAAGCCCAAAGTGGCGGAATGGTTGGGCCGCACGAGTTATCTGTCCCGCATCCAGTTCTCGCCCAAAAGATCGCGACTCTTAAGCCCGGACAGCTCGCGCCACCGCTCCAAGTTGCCGACTGGTTTGTATTGGTCAGGCTGGAAAAATATCTCCCCGCTCAGTTAGATAAAACCCTGAGAGCGCGGCTGATAGATGAGCTGTACGAGCAATGGATTCAATCAAAATTAGCTCAAATTTCAGTTAAAAGTTAATCTTTATTTAAACCAATTTAGACCGATTTCGAGCGAATTATCTCGCTTTAAATCTCAGATACAGCCTAATTTTTATGACTTATACGCCCGTCGCTCCCGAAATATTTTTATCACAAATCGAGCCATTTAGTAAGTTAGCCCCAAATGCACAAGTAAAAATTGCCAAAATCGCTCAGTATTATCGCTATCATGTCGGTCAACCGATCGCCCTACGGGATAGATTTTCGGCACAGATTAATATCGTCGTGGAAGGCACCGTGCGGCTGCTGGGATATCCCAACGATCTGGCTACGCCAGTGACACTCGAACGCTTGGAAGCTGGCAGCACGATCGGGGCAATCAGCATGATTCGGGGCGTGCCCTGCGAATCGGCGATCGCCTCTACCGAAGTGATTTGCTTGACGATTCCCGCTGAGTCGTTCATGCAGTCGATCGCTAAAGAACCGACGCTCAGACAATATTTTTACGATCGCCCCACCAGCATCGAAATCTTTGAAATTCTGCGGAGCGAACTCGAACGCCAGCCCAATCAAGAACAATTACTGACATTATTGGGCGTGGATTCGCTCAAAGACCTCACGCTCAAAGCCGCAGAAACGGCTGTTGTCTATAGCTCGATCGCCGAAATTCCCCCCGCACTGCGCAACTGGGATTGGTTTGTCGCCAGTCAAGAGTTAGGACAAAGCGATGGTGCTTACCAGATCGGCGATCGGATCGATATCGAATCGGCTCATCCCCGCCAAAAAATGCGGACGATCGGGATTTTGCCGACGGTACTCCAGTTTACCCAACCTGTCGATGCCGATCGAGTCATCGATATCGAAGATGCTACCACCGTTGTCAATTCCTCAGCGCTAGCCGTCCCCGAATCGGGCGACATCCCCTACGCCCCAGATCTGCCCCTTACCCTCAACGCCCCTGTTACTAAAGCCGCCCAGAAATATCAGCTCGTCCGAGGGAAAGGGCACATCGATGGTAGCGTCGCTTGCTTTGAAATGCTGGCACACCAGTTTAAAATCCCCTTCCGGCGCGATTCCGTCCGGAAGGTGGTTTCTCACCATGTCGAGCAAACTGGGGGCGTCTCGCTGCAATTTTGCGGGGCTGTGGCGGACTTTTTAGGGTTGCAAGGTCAACTTGCTGCCATCCCGATCGCCGACATCCAACGGATTCAGGTACCAGCGCTGATTAAGTGGCAAGAGCGACTGGCAGTAGTGTGTGCGGTGTCTCACAACTCCCTGACGATCGCCCTGCCCGATAGCGGCTTGGTACAGCGATCGCCCGAAGAATTACTCCTCAATCAGGAATCGACCAGTGACGCTCCCAGCAACGATTTAATTCAGATTTTGCTGGTTCAAGCCACCCGCTATACCCCTGAGAAAAAGTTTGGGATTAGTTGGTTTTGGCCGTCGCTGGTGCAGTACAAAGGCGTCTTAGTCGAGGTCTTAATTGCTTCGTTCTTTATCCAACTGTTCGGACTGGCAAATCCGCTGATTACCCAGACGATTATCGATAAAGTATTGATGCAAAACAGCGCCACCGCTCTGAATGTATTTGGGATTCTGTTAATCGGTGTCGCTGTCGGCGAAGCCTTATTAACCAGCCTCCGCACCTATCTATTTGTCGATACTACCAATCGGATCGATCTGGCGCTGGGTTCGCAAATTATCGATCGCTTGCTCCGCTTACCCTTACGCTACTTTGAAAAGCGGTCGGTTGGGGAACTGTCCACCCGCGTCAACGAACTCGAAAATATCCGCCAATTCCTGACCGGGACTGCCCTCACGGTCGTCTTAGATTCGGTATTTTCGGTGATTTATATCGTTGTGATGCTGATTTATAGCTGGCTGCTCACATTAGTTGCCCTCGCTACCTTACCGCTGTGCGTGCTGATTACCACCATTATCTCCCCGATCGCCCGCAAACAACTGCGCGAAAAAGCCGAACGCAATGCCAGATCCCAATCTCACCTAGTCGAAGTAATTTCTGGTATCCAAACCGTTAAAGCTCAAAACGTCGAACTGCGATCGCGGTGGAAATGGCAAGAACGCTACACCCAATACGTGATGGCGGGATTCCAAACCGTAATTACCTTTACCACCGCCAATTCCGCCACCACCTTTCTCAATCAGCTCTCCAGCTTACTGGTGCTTTGGGTGGGTGCGTATTTAGTCCTCGACGGCAAACTCACCCTCGGACAACTGATTGCCTTTCGGATCATTTCTGGGTACGTCACTAGCCCCCTGCTCCGGCTGACGCAACTGTGGCAGAACTTCCAAGAAACCGCTCTATCCTTGGAGCGGATTGCCGATATTCTGGATACGCCGATGGAATCCACCGATATCGATCGGGGCAATATTCCCATGCCCACAATTCGCGGTAAAGTTAAATTCGATAACGTCTCCTTCCGATTTGCAACAACTGGCCCGCTCAATCTCGATGGCATCAGTTTAGAATTTGCCGCTGGTAAATTTATCGGCATCGTCGGTCAAAGCGGCTCTGGTAAGAGTACGCTGATGAAATTGTTACCGCGACTCTACCCACTCGAATCGGGACGCATCTTAGTCGATGATTATGATATCGCCAAAGTAGAACTCTACTCCCTCCGCCAACAAATCGGCATCGTCCCCCAAGATACCCTGCTATTTGAAGGTAGCGTCCAGGAAAATATCGCCCTCAACTATCCCGACGCCACCACCGACCAAATCATTCAAGCAGCCAAAATCGCTTACGCCCATGACTTTATCATGGAGCTACCCAATGGCTACAACTCCTCCGTCGGCGAACGCGGATCGGGCTTATCCGGCGGACAACGCCAACGAATCGCGATCGCCCGGACGATCCTCCAGAACCCGCGCCTACTGATTCTCGATGAAGCCACCAGCGCCCTCGACTATGAATCCGAAAACCACGTCTGTACGAATATCGCTGACGCTTTTGCCGGGAGAACGGTCTTTTTTATCACCCACCGCCTGACGACAATTCGCAATGCGGATATTATCTTGATGATGGATCGCGGTATCGTCGCGGAACTCGGCACCCATGCGGAACTGATGGCATTGCAAGGACGATATTATTGTCTCTACCAACAACAAGAGTCTCAGCTCTAAATTTGTAGCGATTAGTTCGCGTAGCGTCTCGCAGAGATGGCACGCTTTGCGAACGATCGGTCTAGAGATCGCTTAGCGTACCGCAGAATCAAATCAAACAGCTCGATCGATTCAAGCATTTTCAACTCTTATTCATTCAATTATTTCGTAGGGTGGGCAATGCCCGCAGACAATTTTTGACATAGTAACGTGGATATTGAGAGTGGTTAAAATCGCTCGATTATTGTAGAGGTTGCGCGATCGCATAACGTACCGTAGGTAATCGAATTAAGCAGTTTAAACTCCTATTGCTTCGGCTCTGAACTACGTTTCTCTCTATTTCCGAATTAGTACGCCCCAAATTACCAATAGTAGGAGTGCGATATAACTACCCACAAAAATCCATTCCTGCCAAGTGTCTTGAGTCTCCATCGTCATAAATCTCGATCGCTATTTCCACATTATATTTCCTAACTAGCGACAACTGCACCTACACCTGAAGTTTCAGAGACGGTTCCTACCTCTGTAACTCTATTGGATCGGTTGACTAATATACAAAGATGTGCATATTTAGGATAGCTCGATCGAAGCTTTTCAGGCGGGAAAGTGTCTATCATTAAAACTAGGTCAAATGAAAATATAAACCAAATAGCAGGTCAGACATGGATATTTTTTCAAATACCGTCGCCCTATCGCGAATGCAGTTTGCTTTCACAGCCATTTTTCATATGCTGTGGCCTGTTTTGACAACAGGGATGTCTATTTATCTAGTCATCATCGAAGGACTGTGGCTTAAGACCCGCGACCCGGATTATTACTATCACCTTCGCTTTTGGTCGAAGCTGTTTATCTTGAACTTTGGGATTGGGGTTGCCACGGGGCTGCCATTAGAGTTTCAGTTTGGCACTAACTGGGGGCCTTTATCCGAAGCTGTCGGGGACTTTTTTGGTAGTGTGTTGGGGTTTGAAGCTTCGATGGCGTTTATGCTCGAAGCTGGTTTTTTAGGGATTATGATTTTTGGTTGGGGACGAGTGGCACCGCCAATTCACTACTTGGCAACGATCATGGTGTCTTTTGGTGCCAACCTGTCAATATTTTGGATTCTATCAGCCAATTCTTGGCTCCAGACGCCTGCTGGTGGCGAGATGGTCGATGGCAAGTTTATCGTGAGCGATTATTTTCAGGCAATTTTGAATCCATTTATGGTCAAAAGTGTCGCTCATATGTTTTTGGCAACGCTCGAAACGTCATTATTTATGATCGGTGGGATTAGTGCTTGGTATATTCTCAAAGACCGCAATACCGCATTTTTTAGTCGCTCGCTCAAGATTGTTCTCGCCACGGCGATTGCGGTGGCACCGATTCAAATTTATGCCGGACATCTGAGCGCCGAGCAGGTGGCTTATTATCAGCCGACGAAGCTAGCGGCGATGGAATCTAAATGGGAAAGCTCTCCAGCGGGTAAACCTGCGGATTGGAGCTTGCTAGCCATCCCCGATGAAGCCAACAACCGCAACTCGTGGGAATTAACCGTGCCGAATGGGTTGGGTTATATCTTAGAGTTTCGCAAAAATCTGTCTGTACCCGTACCGGGATTGAATGAATGGGAGCGCCAAGATCGCCCCAAAATGGTGGGACTGATTTATTATTCCTTCCGGGTAATGATTGCCATCGGCTTCTTTTTAGCCGCAGTGATGCTGTGGAATGTGTTGGAATGGTATCGGGGCAATCTGGCACCCGACAAGATTAGCGCCCAAAAATGGCTGATGCGCCTGTGGATGTTTTCGGCACCTTTGGGTTATATTGCGATCGAGGCTGGTTGGGTCGTACGCTGTGTGGGTCGCCAACCATGGGTACTTTACGATCGCATTCGCACGGCAGATGGCGTCTCAAATGTCCCGCCGACTAATGTCCTCACATCCTTGATTTTCTTTATGGTCGTCTATTCGATCTTACTAGTGACAACGCTCTACTTTGCCAGTCGAATTATCGGCGCAGGGCCAAAGCTGAATCTGCCAATACCAGGCGATGACGGTCAATTTATCCTCAGAACCGAACCCGCAGAATCGGTACCAGACCGCCGACCAGTCGAAGCGCAGCAGTAGTTAGGGGATAGGGAATAGGGGATAGGGGATAGGGAATAGAGGATATAGCAGTCCTATTTGATTTACAAGAGTATCGTAGGGTGTGTTATCGCGTAGCGTAACGCACCGAAGAAGAATCAACCTCACGAATCATTTAAGATCGCTATAGCTCCGATAACCTAATCCTGTAAATCCTCAAATCCGACAAATCCTGGTAAATCAGAGGAGTTTTTATGGACGCACTGTTACATTTTCTGCCGCAAGTTTGGTTTGTCATTTTAGGCTTATTTCTATTTCTATACGTGATGTTAGACGGCTTCGATTTGGGAGTGGGCATCCTCTCGCTGACTAGCTCTGACGAAGAACGGCGCGGCTTGTTAATGACTAGTTTGGGCAATATTTGGGATGCCAATGAAACCTGGCTAGTAGTGATGGCTGGTGCCTTATTTGGGGCATTTCCGCTTGCCTACAGTACGATTCTGACGGCTTTGTATATGCCCATTTTTATGATGATTTTTGGGCTGGTATTTCGAGCGGTAGCGTTTGAATTTCGCGAGCATTCCAATAATAAATTATTCTGGAATTATGCTTTTGGTTTAGGTAGTTTCTTGGCTGCTTTAGGTCAAGGTTTCGCGCTCGGTAGTACGATCGAAGGAATTACCGTCGATGCTAAGGGTCATTTTGCTGGTTCGACTTGGGATTGGCTGGATTGGCGATCTCTATTAGTCGCCCTAACCTTGATTCAAGGTTATGTATTGATCGGTTCTACCTATCTAATCTTGAAAACCGAAGGCGAACTACAAAAGACTCATTATAAGACTGCCAAAATCGCAACTATTACGACATTTATTGGCGCAGTTCTAATTACGATCGTCACGCCAACATTTTACGAGGCACTGCGGACGCGGCTATTTGCTCCGCCGATGGTTTATGTATTTGCAGCGATTCCCGTTCTCGGCGGATTGTTGGTTTGGCTGCTGCTTAGAAGTATCGATCGCGAAGAAGAACGCACGCCATTTATCTGGACAATTTTGATTTTCTTGTTGAGCTTTCTCGGTCTAGGATTGATTATTTTCCCCTACGTTATTCCTACCCAAGTCACGATTTATCAAGCGGCTGCTTCACCCAGCGCCTTAGTATTTATGCTGACATTTGTGGGTGTGCTAATTCCAATTATGATCTTCTACAACATCTATAACTATGTCGTGTTCAGGGGCAAGGTTGTTACTGCTGTTGAATACGATTGAGGAATTTTAGCTTCTAGATCTAACTTTAAAAAGAGGGAGAAAACTTCCTCTTTTTTATGTATCTAGCGATCGCCGAAAGCTAAAACCCAACTTCAAACAAGTTGTCAACCATAAAAATCCAATCCCATAGCCAGCAATAATATCAGTCGGATAATGTACGCCTAAATATAAGCGACTCAAGCCGATCGAGATAATTAAGCTACTCGCGATCGCACAAATGTATAATTTAAACTGAGGCAACTCTTTGGCTAAGATATAAGCCAGAAAGCCATACACCACCATCGAGCCGACAGCATGACCGCTAGGAAAAGAAAATGTCGGATCTGCGATTAGTCTCGGCCATAATTCAGGACGTGGTTTGGCAAAAAATAACTTCATTTCCTGATTGATTATGATACCACCCGCACACACGATCGCAAATCTAATCGCATCCGAGTAGCGCCGCTTGATGAGCAGCCAGACGCTCGTAGTCAGAAAAATTGTAACGACTGTCGGCGGATCGCCCAGAGCCGTAAAAAACAACATTACTCGATCGAGTTGCGGAGTGGCAAATTGATGGAGCCATAATAAAAAAGATCGATCGAAACTAAATACTTCTTTTTCCCATACTTCGGTACACAGCCAAGCGACGATCGCCAAAATTAGTAAATAAACAATCAGCCATACACCTTGTCGTCGCAAGCTATCTATTAAATTATGACGATTGTGAAAATAGTGCATGGCACGATCGATCCGATGCGATTGTGAAATTAATGAGTGGTAACAAAATCAGTTATGATTTAACATACATCTGGCGGCAATTGAGACTTAGAATCTGGTTTTAGCTTCTGCGATATCGAGTCTTCAAGACTCTGACGCGAGATCTCTTTGCCGATATTGAGATTTTTAGAATTATTGAGAAATACCACTCGATCGATCTCAGGGAAAGCAATTAAATAAAATAGTAGCTGAATTACAGGTACTTCTACTGCTGATTGAGTCGCTAGCGAGCCACCGTCGAAATTACTGATATCCTCAACTTTTATAAATGCGTAAATAACTTTGATTTCTAGATCGGGTTGGCGATGGTGGCGCAGAGTAGTGATGACAGATTCACCTTGCGAACTTTGGCAGATATAATACGTCGTCTGTGGTAGAGTTGCGGCGACCTGTTGTAAGATTGGCGCGATCGCCATCACGCTCATGCGGCTCTCAACATCTGGCGCACCGTCGATTAGTTTTTGGACTTGTTCTTCTAAATTAATTTTAGGGTTTAGGGGATAGGGGATAGGGTATAGGGGATGGAGAACAGCCGATAGGAATTAGATGGTAGATTATGAGTTTTAGGACGCTTGTGTCTGAGTAGGCTCTAGAAAGCTGCCCTATTCCCTATCCCCTATTCCCTATCCCCTAGAGTAGTACTATCCCCACCCACCAGGTGGATCGATTACCATAGTTACGCTACGCGATCGGATAAAATAAGACCAATATTTGTGACAAATTTAGTCATACAAAGGGAAACAGCGGATGGGTAAAGTAGTAGGCATCGACCTGGGTACCACCAATTCAGTGGTAGCTGTGATGGAAGGTGGAAAACCAGTGGTAATCGCTAATGCAGAAGGGATGCGTACCACACCCTCCGTCGTTGG
>NZ_JANLWO010000596.1:0-2076 GCF_031364565.1 Chamaesiphon sp. OTE_20_metabat_361 | reverse complement strand
GCGTCACTGGGGTCGGCGAAATGTGACTCAGGAGATCCTGAGCCTGATGGTAGATGTCCTCGACTGTGACTCGATCTAGGGGCTGTCCCAATTGAATTGCCAGTTGAGACAGGCTTTCGGGGATGGAGAGATCTTCGCGATCGGGCAGAGGATTGGTTATCATAGCGATCGTTAAATTGGAGAACGGCTGGGTATACTAAGTGCGGATAGCTTGTCGAGTATTTAGTGAGAAGTATGTCATACAAATGCGATAAATGCGAGGCACTGATTCTCAGCCTCCGACTGGGTTACTGTAGCAACTGTCGGGAGCCAATTCATAGCGAGACTTTACCTGAATCAAAGAAGCAAGCTCTCGCAGCAGCCGAACGCGAATACGAACAAATGCGCGATCGCATCAGAGCCGAAAAAGAACTCCACCAGCAGCGGCAAAAGCACAACTCGCAGACGCGCATCAGCATCATCGATTTCGATGGTGGGGATGGTTGGGGCGGTTGAAATTAGCAGCCCGATCCCAAAGATTTGATATAATTGGCAGTGGTAGCTATCATCACTAGGCAAGATTAATTCGAGCGCATGTTAGAACTAAAAATAGAACGACTTCGCCATCTATTTATTGGAATGGATCGAGCGTTAATTGCTTATTCGGGAGGAATTGATAGTACCTTAGTCGCTAAAGTTGCTTACGATGTTTTGGGCGATCGATCCTTGGCTGTAACTGCTAAATCGCCATCTCTATTACCTGAAGAACTTGAAGATGCGATCGCACAAGCAACATCAATTGGCATCGCTCATGAGATTGTCGAAACTTACGAGATGGATAATCCTAATTATTCATCAAATCCGGTAAATCGGTGTTATTTTTGCAAAAGCGAATTGCACGATACACTCAAACCTTTAGCTTTAAAACTTGGTTATCAATATGTCGTCGATGGTGTCAATGCTGACGACTTACAAGATTATCGTCCTGGTATCCAAGCGGCGAAAGAGCGGGGAGCTAGGTCGCCATTAGCAGAACTCGGGATTACAAAAATGGAAGTGCGCGAGATTGCTCGATCGATCGGATTAGAGTGTTGGAATAAACCCGCTCAACCTTGTTTGAGTTCGCGGTTTCCTTATGGTGAGGAGATTACGATTCCGAAGTTAAATCGCGTGGGCAGAGCAGAGATTTATTTGCGGCGATTGGGTTATGAAAATGTACGGGTGCGATCGAGTGAGGATACTGCTAAAATCGAGTTGCCAGCCGAGTTAATTCAGCAATTTGTCGCGAGTACAAATTTGATTGAGTTGACCCAAACATTTCGATCGTTCGGATTTGTTTACGTGACTTTGGATTTGGAAGGATATCGGAGCGGTAAATTAAATCAGGTGCTATCCCAATTTGTGAGTAATCGGTAATTACCCAGCGACTAGCCTTGTTTATTGAGCCTGTCGAGCAACCATAGCGAGCAGACAATGCCGATAAAATGAGCGGTAATGATGTGGGTGTTTGCCAGCACGATGAAAATATCCAAAGGTTGAATGATTTTACTCAACGCATCGGGACTAAATATCGCCCCTGGTATCGCGATAGAGAGCGACTTACCCAAGAGAGTACCGCCGATGGATTCGGCACCCATCACGCTCGATCCCATCCCCAGGATCGAACATAGCAAACCCCAGCGCACGATTTGGATTGTCTCGGCTTTTTTGGGACGGAGATCGGGATTTCTCAGCTTGCGGGCGGTCATCACATATCTAAACGACCAGTAAGTACTGGCGTAGAGGATCAGCAACCCACCGACAGCAAACAGCAAACTGCCACCCGTACCGGGATTGCTGGCACCGCTACTCGCAAAGGGCAGGGAGAACAGAAAAATGATACTCGACACCACTGCGAGGACGAGTTGCAGCCAAAACCCCGCCCAGCCGACTCTGCGGAGCTGGACGGCAATTTTCCGGACATTCTGTGACGCGTTGCCATTAATTTCGAGGTCTGACATAAACAATAATTAAGAAATTAGTAAAAAAATCGAATAATTATCCCAGGGTGTAAATTGAATGAGTTAAGCTAAAAAGTGAGTAGCTAAAATTTGCTCG
>NZ_JANLWO010000562.1:0-2747 GCF_031364565.1 Chamaesiphon sp. OTE_20_metabat_361 | reverse complement strand
CCCCCCGTCCCCTCGTCCCCTCGTCCCCCAGTCCCCCCATCCCCCCGTCCCCACATATGGATGCCAACTTCTCGCATATTCCAGTTCTCAGCCAGGAAATAGTCGCTGGATTGGGAGTAGTTGCAGGTGGCTGGTATTTGGATGCTACCGTCGGCGGTGGCGGACATAGCGAGCTTATTTTGCAAGCTGCTCCGGATGTTCGCTTGGTGGCGCTCGATCGAGATTTACAAGCTCTAGAGGCTGCCAAAGCCAGACTCGTCCCGTATGGAGAGCGGGTTAAATTTTGGCATGGCAACTATGCTGACTATCAGCCGGAACTCCAAAAATTCGACGGTATTATTGCCGACTTGGGCGTCAGTTCGGTGCAATTGGATTTGGCAGCGCGCGGGTTTAGTTTTCGCAATGAAGCACCGCTAGATATGCGGATGGATCGATCTCAAGGCATCACCGCCGCCGAGCTGGTAAACCAGACATCCGAAGTAGAGCTAGCGCGGATTATCTTTACCTATGGCGAAGAGAGACTGTCTCGACAAATTGCGCGTGATATCGTCGCCGGACGACCATTTACGACCACGACACAGTTAGCTTATACGATCGGGGGTGCGGTGCCCAAGTCCTACCGCTATGGGCGGATTCACCCAGCGACACGTACGTTTCAGGCGCTGCGGATCGCGATCAATCAGGAGCTAAGCTCCCTCGAAAAGTTTCTGGCGGTGGCACCGACTTGGCTTAAGCCAGAAGGTAAACTGGGGCTGATTAGTTTCCACAGTCTGGAGGATCGGATTGTCAAACATACCCTCCGCGAACGCGAGGATCTCCGGGTTTTAACCAAAAAACCGATTATCGCTACTGAGTCAGAATTAGCCACCAATCCCCGTTCCCGATCGGCTAAACTGAGATGGGCACTAAAGTTAGCTGCGGATTAGTCGTCATCAGTCTGCTCTAAATTCAGCCCTAACTGGTACTCTACGGCATAAATCTAGTTACTATTTTGAGGAGACTGGGAGACTGGGGGACTGGTAGCAAGAAATGATGTCCTTACTTGCGCCGCTCAGTACTAGTTTGCTCGATCGACAATCTGGCTTAGTACTGATGAAAGTTAGCCAAACCCATTCATCTGGCAGTTCGTTGATAATTGCGGTCGATCGGACGATACTATAAAGTTGCGAAAAAATTTCCTACTCGATGGCTTAGCTACTGACATCCGAGCGGATTTTTAGATACAAAAATGGCTGGTAATATTATTACCAGCCCTGAAAGCTTAAACCCCGATTTCCCTTAGTAATGGTGAATTTACAGTTAGGTCAGCACTACTAAAAAAGAATTATTAAAATTCGCGTTGCTACACTCAAATAAATTAAGCTAGCGGTTGGAATCTATATATACAATATAGATCGAATTATTGAATTTGGGTATCAGCCATTTGTATGGAACTTGTCGCGGGCGGGGATCGTCTATACTCCGAGCCAGTTGAGCTAGTTCGAGTTTCAGTAAGTTCCGGTGGGATGGTATCAGAGCATACATATCCACTTGGCTGTGTTGACGCTACATTACTCGTCCGAGGCGCGAGCGATCGCGCTGTTGTCACATTCACGCTAGCGGCACACCTAAGAGATTTGGCTGAGGTATCGATGTCTCAGCCAATCTTAAGTCTACCAAAGCTAGGCTGACTCAGGTTTTGGGACTGAAGCTGGGTGAATCAGCAGCTCGGCAGTAGATTTTTTCTCGACCATCTCGCGGGTGATCGTACAGCGGGTTAAATCTTTGCGAGAGGGCAGTTCGTACATCACATCGAGCATCAGCTCCTCCACGATGCCGCGTAAGGCTCTAGCGCCAGTTTTGCGGCGGTGGGCCTCTTTAGCGATGGCCCGAATCGCGTCGGGATGGAAATCGAGGGCGACATTATCCATGTGGAGCAGTTTCTCGTATTGCTTGACTAGCGCACTACGCGGTTCGGTCAGAATTGAAACTAAGGTATTTTCATCCAAGGGGTTGAGCGTGGCAATCACGGGTACCCGACCGATAAACTCTGGAATTAGCCCATATTTAACCAAGTCTTCGGGTTCGAGATGTTTCATCATATCCGCTGCTCGTTGCTCGCGGTTGATGGTTTCACCTTGCTGGATGAAGCCCATCGACTTTTTACCCATCCGTTGCTCGATGACTTTTTCTAGGCCGACGAATGCGCCACCACAGATAAACATGATGTTGCTAGTATCGATCTGGATGCAGTCTTGATAGTGATGCTTTCTGCCGCCTTGGGGTGTTACGCTGGCAATCGTTCCTTCGAGCATTTTCAGCAGAGCTTGCTGGACGCCTTCTCCAGAGACATCGCGGGTGATGGAGGGATTTTCACTTTTGCGAGCAATTTTATCGATTTCATCGATGTAGATGATGCCGCGCTGAGCTTCTTCGACATCCATGTCGGCAACTTGGAGCAGTCTGAGGAGAATGTTTTCGACATCTTCGCCGACATAGCCAGCTTCTGTCAGGGTAGTAGCATCAGCCACGGCAAAGGGCACGTCTAGCACTTTGGCGAGGGTTTGAGCGAGCATAGTTTTGCCACAGCCAGTAGGGCCAACCAACAATATGTTCGACTTTTGCAATTCGACTGTTTCGTCGATCGCATTGGCTTTATGGATGCCATTGACGCCTGTGGGCGGCTGCTGGGGGGTGGGATTAGCACTTTTGGCTTGAGCGTAGCTGAGCCGTTTGTAATGGTTGTAGACGGAGACAGAGAGGACTTT
>NZ_JANLWO010000560.1:0-7447 GCF_031364565.1 Chamaesiphon sp. OTE_20_metabat_361 | reverse complement strand
CTGTATTCAGGTTTGCGATCGCCTTCTGTCATAACATTTATGAATTAGCTCAGTTGTGTTTGATTTGCTGGTATCAATAATAATACCTTGTTAGGGGGTAGGGGATAGATGGGAGATGGGAGATGGGAGATGGGAGTGGATAGTGGATAGTGGATAGTGGATAGTGGATAGTGGGTAATGGATAGTGAATAGTGCTAGATAGCTTGGTGATTAATCATTACCCCTTACCTCTTACCTTTTACCTCTTACCTTTTACCTCTTACCTGTTACCTGTTACCTCCCCCATCCCCCATCTCCCACCTCCCATCTATCTTCCAACCAATCGCAAATAAGCGGTCGCCAAGGCATCGGCGTCGCCGACGTTGCCGGGGAAGAGGATGACGGGGAGATCGGGGAATTGGGGATGAGTTGCAGGGGTGACAATTGCCGAACATCCGGGGAGGATCTGACCGATCGATCGAGCTGTAGAGAGGGCTAAACCCTTGCTGAGGGTGTCATTAGACGTGATCCCGCCTTTGCTAATCAAAAAGCCTAGATCGGGCGGAGATGAGCGAATAACATCCATTAGCAGCGCGGAGACTGCTTCGCCAAATTGGAGGCGGGCTTGAATGCTATCGAAGGTGAGTTCTTGACGACTGGTGTAAATAGCTGGGGTATTGCCAGCGGCGTGGATAGTGCGAATTTGCTCCAAGATCGATGCTAGTAGCCCAGCTCTCATCGCGGCATTTTCGGCGACGAGTTGCGAGACATCGATTTCGACACCAACGATTCCTGGAGCTTGGAGGAGCTGAGTTAATTGGTCGGTAGTTTTTTGGACATGTGAGCCGACGATAACTGCGCCCGGTTTGCCATCGCGGACGTATTTGGACATCTCCGTGGCGGGAATCGGTTGGGGGCCTAAATTGGCTAGAGACGTGAGAATACTCGCCCCACTGCGGAACAGGAACTTTTTGCCCTGACTGACGGCGGCGAGGATATCTGTCGCAAACCTGTCGAAATCGGATTGCTGCTCGCCATCGACCACACAACACCGATTGCGCTCTAATTGCATCAAGCGATCGAGACTACCATTACGAACTTCAGCGAGTAAGAATTGTACCACGCGATCGGCGGGAATCTGACCGTGAGTTTTTTCGGCAACATAATCGGGCAAATAACTATGACTGTAAGCAAAGACCGAATCCCGCGCAAACTCAGTTTTATGGACGGGAGTTTCGACCCCATCGACGATCAGATAATGGATGCTATCGCGGGTAATCCTACCCCCTTCAAAAAAGGCAGGCATCAAGAAGTGCGCGTCAAAACCACCCAATTGGGCGGCAATGACATCCGTCTCGATCGGGTAGTGTCCGCGTAGGGTAGAATCCGATCGACTCACGACTAAAAAGTCAGTCAGATTTAGTTCGGCGAGGGCGATCTTTAAATTGCGACACACTTCTTGGGTAACGGCGGCGGCTTGAGTGGGTGTCATCGCCCGCGTATTAGTCAAAACAAAGAAAATCGGCACGGTATCAGTCAACCCGAGTTTCAATGTTGGCACGTCCCACTGGGTTAAAAGCAGACAACTATGCACTGTTTGCGACCCAGTGGGGTCGTCATCGAGGACAATGATTTTGGGTTGACTAGTCATAGTTAGTTGGCGATCTGAAGATGTTTGCCTGTGTCCTCAATAATATCGCTAACTTGTTGACCGATCCACATCGCGGTCAAAACTACTAACCCGCTCGCCACAATCTCGATCGAGTTTAGAATTTAACTACTCAATTTTTAGTTATTCAGCGGCTAAAAAGTGACTTTTGCTACCTTTTGCCCGAACGTCCAATTATTAGCGATTTCTGCCTCCAAATTGAAGTCAATCACATGTTTAAAAATTGTTGGTATGCCGTCGAGTTTAGCAATCTTATCTCCACCAGTCCCAAACTCCTAAAAATCCTCGATCGCGAATTAGTCCTCTATCGCACTACCACCGGACAGATTCAAGCGATGAATAATACTTGCGTCCATCGTGGCGCTGCGCTGTCGCAGGGCACTGTCAGCGGTGATTGTATCGTCTGTCCGTATCACGGCTGGCACTATCAACCAGATGGGATTTGTGTCAAAATCCCGGCAAATTCACCAACTGCCACGATTCCCAAACAAGCGCAAATGACTGCCTATCCAGTTCGCGAAAAATATGGCTGGATTTGGGTATTTTTAGGCGATGATGCGGTGAGTGAATTACCCACGCTGCCCAACTTTCCCCAACTAGAATCGGGAGAATTTAGAGCGATTCAGGGTGAATTTAATTGGAATGCAAATTACGAACGCGTCCTCGAAAATGGCTTGGATTTTGCTCATGCACCCTTCGTTCATGCTGGCGCTTTTGGTAATCCCGATCTCCCCGAAATTTCCGACTTAGCGATCGAGCATTATCCCCACGGCGCAAGTGCTACTGTCAGTCTCGCCGCCACACCGCCCAAAGGTTTATGGCGATTTTTACTCAAAGGCGATCGCGCACCCATCAAAACTCGCACGGGATTTGTCTTACCAAATATAACATTTCTCGAAGTTTATCTACCCCTTGGACGCTTGATAATTTGGACGGCACACGTACCCTTAATCCAAACTTTACCAGGCAAGATCGAGATACATACTACTGTCAGTAGATGGCAAAACTTCCGCACTTTTTTCACAGGTAAATGGGCAGATCGAGATGCTTACAATCGCACTATTAAAATCTTCGAGCAAGACAAACCAATCGTCGAATCTCAGCAACCGCAAATAATTCCCACCGATCTCCAAGCCGAAATTTACGTCGCCGCCGATGCTCTGCAATTGCAATATCGTAAACTGCGAATGGGCAGAGGGTAGAGGTAAAAGGTAAAAGGTAAAAGGTAAAAGGTAAAAGGTAAACTATCTACCGCTATTCACTATCCACTATCCACTATCCACTATCCTCTACTCTTTACCCTCTATTCCCTATTCCCTATCCCCTATCCCCTATTCCCTATCCTAAACTTTAGTGACATAGGTTACAGTTATTCTCAGTATACATGCCATAATTGGGATATCAAGACGAATTAGCAGCTATAAGCATGTAAATAGAGGAGGAATGGTGAGTATGATGGAAAAAGTATTTTTGGCGATCGCGATCGCCTGCTCACTATACTTAAATATCCAAATCAAACCACAACCAAGAGTGCTTGAAGCTGGTGTCAATTATCCAACCGAGAGTTTACACCAGATTCAACCAGTAGTAATGATGACGATTTAAATATAGTATAAAAATTAGGATAGGAGCAGGTAAACTGCCCCTATCCTAATTTGGTGGATAATTAATAATTAATTATTAATTATTAATTAATTTAAGCCTTGCCAGTTCCAGTTTGAGACTTCGGGTAGATCCATCCCGTGAGTATAGGCATATTGACGGCATTCGATTTGACGATTTTTGAGCTGTTCTTTGGTGTGGCTACCCGCCGATCGTAATTTGGGGACGCGATCGATCGCATCGATGGCAATGCTAAACCGATCGATTTGATTATTTATGGCTAATTCTAACGGGGTATTGATATTTCCTTTTTCTTTATAGCCGCGTACGTGTAAATTATCGTGATTGGTGCGGCGATAAGTCAAGCGATGAATCAACCACGGATAACCGTGGAAATTGAAAATAATCGGTTTATCGGTTGTAAATAAACCATCAAAATCGCGATCGCTCAAACCGAGCGGATAGTCGGGTGGTGCTTGCAGTGCAAGCAGATCGACGACATTAATAAATCGAATCTTGAGATCGGGAAATGCAGTGTGTAAAATATCCGTAGCCGCGAGTGCTTCTTGAGTCGGAATATCCCCAGCACACGCGATAATAACATCGGGTTCGACACCGCGATCGGTACTCGCCCATTCCCAAATCCCAATCCCCTTAGTGCAGTGCGCGATCGCTTCATCCATCTTCAGATATTGGAGGTGAGGCTGCTTGTCTGACACAATCGCGTTAATTTGATTGGTGGTTTTAAAGCATAGATTCGCGATCGCCAGCAAACAATTCACATCCGGCGGTAAATAGATCCGCACCACCTCGGTACTTTTGTTGGCAACTACATCCAAAAAGCCCGGATCTTGATGGCTAAAACCATTATGGTCTTGCCGCCAAACCGTCGAAGTAATCAATAAATTCAGCGACGAAACATCTGCCCGCCATGCCAATTTTCGCGAGATTTCCAACCACTTAGCATGTTGGTTGAACATCGAATCGATGATATGGATAAAAGCTTCATAAGTCGAGAACAAACCATGTCGCCCCGTCAACAGATAGCCCTCCAGCCAGCCCTCTAAGGTATGCTCGCTGAGAATTTCCATCACCCGCCCATCGAGAGCTAATTCAGCTCCGTCAGCGTCTTCCGGCAGGTACTGACCCCACCACACCTTTTTAGTGGCTTCATAGACCATTTGCAGTTGATTGGAAGCCGTTTCATCCGGCCCAAATAACCGAAAATTGGTAGGATTGGCGCGGATGATATCCCGCATTAATACGCCCAGCGGCTGAGTATTAGAAACTAGGGTTTGTCCGGGAGTAGCAATATCCACCCCATAATTCCGAAAATCGGGCAACCGCAACACTTTCCGCAGCAGACCGCCATTAGCATGAGGATTGCTTCCCATCCGCCGCTCGCCCTGGGGCGCAACCGCCCGAAACTCTGGTTTCAATGTCCCCCGCTCGTCAAATAATTCTTCGGGACGATAGCTGTGGAGCCAGTCAGACAACATTTCTAGCTGTTCGGGGCGCTGTTTGACTTCCTTGAGCGGCACTTGATGCGATCGCCAGGAACCCTCTAGTTTATGCCCATCGATTTCGGCGGGACAAGTCCAGCCTTTGGGAGAGCGTAAGACGATCGCCGGATATAGCGGACGCTCGATATCGCCCTCATGACGCGCTCGGGATTGGATCTGGTGAATGGCTTCAATACAGCGCTCGAGTGTTGCTGCCATCAACTGGTGCATAATATCTGGATCGTCCCCTTCGACAAAGTAAGGAGTATAACCATAACCTTGTAACAACTGCTCCAATTCTTCATGACTGATGCGGGCTAAGACAGTCGGGTTATTAATCTTATAACCATTCAGGTGCAAAATCGGCAACACCACCCCATCCCGACGCGGATCGAGAAATTTATTGGAATGCCAAGCGGTCGCTAACGGCCCAGTTTCCGCCTCGCCGTCGCCGATAACCGCGATGCTAATCAAGTCTGGGTTGTCAAAGACCGACCCATAAGCATGAGCCAGACTATAACCGAGTTCCCCCCCTTCATTGATCGAGCCGGGGGTTTCTGGAGTACAGTGGCTGCCGATCCCGCCCGGAAAAGAGAACTGGCGGAAAAAAGCCCGCATCCCGTCGAGATCTTCGGTTTTATCGCTATAGATCTGCGTGTAGCTGCCTTCGAGATAGACCGGAGCTAATACGCCTGGAGCGCCATGTCCGGGGCCTGTAATATAAATAGCGTTGAGATCGAATTTATTGATAATGCGGTTGACGTGGGTATAAATGAAGCTCAATCCGGGGCTAGTGCCCCAGTGACCCAGCAAGCGATTTTTGATGTGTTCGGCGCGCAAAGGTTCGCGGAGGAGCGGATTGTCCTGAAGATAAATCATCCCCGCAGCCAGATAATTACAAGCTCGCCAAAATCCGTGCAGTTGATGTAACTCTGACGGGTTCAGAGGTGTTGATAAAGTAACAGTTTGAGTCAGATTGGGATGTAGATTTGAGATACTTGTGACCACATCAATCTCCTAATTTAACCTCTTCACGCTACTAACCATCGCCACTATCGACCACTGTCGTTAGAAGGAGATTACACTCGGTCGAAAGGTAGAGTGAAATATGCTGTGTTCGTGCTTTTGTGGATAGGGGATAGGGGATAGTGAATAGTGAGCAGCTAACTCAGTTAACTTTTATTGTTGGGAAATAGATGTCAAATAATGAAATCGATATTTTAGTATTAAACGCCGGATCGAGTAGTTTTAAATCTAGTTTTTATCGATTGAGCGATGACTATATCCCCTCAGAGCCGATCGCCCCTTTATGGACGGGAAAAGTTAACTGGGATACTAATGGCAACGCCGTATTAAAGGCGCAAACCAGCCAAGAGTCAGTCAGTGACGAGCGATCGGGTATGAGTCGGGCTGAAGATATCCAGGAATTATTAAGTTGGGTCTGGAGCGGTAAAACCCAGATTGTCCAGAATATTCATGACATCCATATCATCGGACATCGGGTAGTTCATGGTGGTAGCAAATATCAGCAGCCGACACTAATTGATGATGATGTTAAAGCCGAAATCGATCGATTGTCTATCTATGCGCCGCTACATAATCCAGCTAATTTAATCGGAATTACCGCGATCGAACAAAGTAGTAATGAGTCTGGATCGGCAGCACATCAGCTCACGCAAATCGCCGTATTCGATACGGCTTTTTATGCAAATCTCCCCGAAGTGGCGTATGCTTATCCCGTGCCTTATCAATGGCTGGAACGGGGGATTAGAAAATATGGATTCCATGGCATCAGTCATCAATATTGCACCCAAAGAGCTGCAAAAATATTAGAGCGAGATGCTGCTAAATTGCGATCGATTAGCTGTCATTTGGGTAATGGTTGTTCGCTAGCCGCGATGAGATCGGGACGGTGTATCGATACGACGATGGGCTTTACCCCCTTAGATGGTTTGATGATGGGGACGCGGTGTGGCTCGATCGATCCGGGTATCCTGCTCCATCTCTTGCGAGAAGGGGAATACACAGTTACCGAACTCGATCGAATCTTAAATTTTGAGTCGGGACTATTGGGTGTCTCGGGGGTATCTAATGACGTGCGGGAAATCGAGAAATCGATCGCCGAGGGTAATGTCCGATCGCGGCTGGCCCTAGAGATGTATATCGATCGACTCGCTGCCAAAATTGCATCCCTCATCCCTGCTCTGGGCGGCTTAGATGCCCTGATTTTCACAGGCGGCGTGGGGGAGAACAATTGCGAGATTCGGGCGGCGGTAGTCACCAAATTAGCCTTTCTGGGAGTAGAGATCGACCCGGCACTCGATCGGGTCGCTACACCCGCCGGGATGTCCTCTAGCGACGATCGCGATCTGGCAACCAGCGCCTCACCAGTCCGAGTGCTGACGATTCATACCCAGGAAGAGTGGGAAATCGCGCGTACCTGCTGGCAATACTTTCACGCTAGCCACTAGTTGGGTGTGCCCGAGTTTCATTCTTCAACCCAACATACAAATCTTGTGTCAGCAAAATTTCAACCGAATAACTTCCAACTAAAATCCAGAATGGAATGAGTGCCGCTCCACGCTTCACACAGATCGAACCATACGCAGGAGAGTTTGAGAGGCGGCGTTCCGCCTGTCTTGTCTCGCTAAACCCTCGGGGAACCCGAGGAGCGCGAGCCGCTTTCAACGGGGGG
>NZ_JANLWO010000554.1:0-1707 GCF_031364565.1 Chamaesiphon sp. OTE_20_metabat_361 | reverse complement strand
CCCCCCTAATAAAAAAACGACAAGACCGCTAATCAAGACAGAGGGGAGCGGGAGCCGGTGGCGACGGCGGGGTGAGGGCGAAGGGTTAAAGACTAAGTACTAGGGTTTGTGCATTTTTCTTTTCTTGTATGAAACCAACCTGTCTCCCAAGCTTGGGAGACAGGTTGGGGGTGAGGGCAAGATCTATGCTTCATACCCTAATTCAGCAACGCCAGAATCGCTAGCCACTATCCACTATTCACTATTCACTATCTACGCTGATTCCTCTGTTTTGGCATCGCCAGGAGTTTCATAGTACATTTCTGGCTCGATCCCAAAATTGTCCACTAAGCCTTCTTTATCGACGGTAAAGCCCGCAGTTGTATCGAGACTTTCCGAGCCTGGTGGATGCTGGGGCAACCGCTTAAAATTCTCGCCTTCGCGTTCCATTCTGGCGGCTGTTTCCGCAGGGATAATATTTGGGTCGTAGCTGTCTGGGGTCGGCGAATCGTATTCGGGATTTGGCTGCGCCACTGACGGATCGATCGGTGCTACTTTATCTTGTGAATTTTCCATGATTATTTGTCAGAAATTGGGTTGAGTAAGATTGAAAAATCGCTCTTGAGATTGGTTGTTATCACAGCAGCATATCGTTCTAGCTGCGTTAGATCGTCGCCTAAACGATCTATCTATGACTACCTCGATCGAGACAATTAAATTTGCGATTGTGAGGAAAAAATTCACTCTTTGGATAGAGAACTCGCCATAGCATCCGGCTAGTGAAAATAAGTATCAGCGCGTAAGATTTCTTCTTGCCCAAAATATAGAGCGAGTGCATTGACGCCCAAAATCAGCCATGCTCGATCGCAGAGATCTTCCAATTCATCCAAAAGATCGTCAACAACTTCGGAACTCGGACAGTGAATTGAGAGTAACTGGTTGCCATCAAGCTCAATTAGGCAGCTTGGCAAACTAGTTGCAAAAAAGTGTAGAAACCGCTCGATCCGAAAGTGCGTGAGCGTATCGAGATCGTCAACGTTGATTTCAGTGAGTAACATCGGCAAACTCCTGTGTGTATGTGTGCGATCGGGCACTTATCGCTTCAGGCTCAATGACAGCATTGCTCATAGTTTCAGCTAAGAGTAACTGCGGTCTAGTTGGCTGACGATCGTACCAAAATCTTAGCAGTTGAGGAGGGATGTTACTTTCTACCAAGTGGAGGAACCGAGCAAATCCGATCGGTGTCAATAGATAGAGAGGGGCTATTGATGTGTATATGTTCTAGCACGATCGTCACGTTCCTAAATCGAAAAATGTTGGCAAAAAAGTCGATCTAATCGTGCGACTAGATCGACTTTTTAATAGGTAATTATCGCTAAGTTATGACCGATCGGTCTGATGTCGAGCTGCTAATTAAGTAGCTGGGGTTAATTAAATACAAGATGCTAATTGTGCCCATATGATTGGTGCTGTTGGGTTTCGAGGCTCAACCCAACCTACAAGTGTTTGATATTTAATTGCGCCTACCTAATTAGTTGCTAAGATCTAATTTAGCTAAAAAAAGCTTTACTATCTTGGACTAATGTGATTTAATAGGTCTATAGTCAGAACAGTCAATTGCTTCTTCTTGAAAAGCTGTATAAGGATTGACAGTACATTTGAGATTGTGTTCGCCAGTAAAGAAAACACAGCGATCGCAGGGAATTTGATGCAGCCTTTTGTGATGAG
>NZ_JANLWO010000552.1:0-3332 GCF_031364565.1 Chamaesiphon sp. OTE_20_metabat_361 | reverse complement strand
GTCATATTTTTAGCGATCGGTTTGTGCCTATTTTTTGTCATCGAGTCCCACACTAGGGGGATCTTTGAGGCTCTGGGTAAGGATACTACTTTAAGTGGTCGTACCGACTTTTGGCCGACTGTCATCGCCACCCTCAATCATCATAATCCGCTACTTGGTTTTGGCGTGTATGGATTTTGGCAGCCTTGGCAAGGTGATGACAACCCGGCTCGTTACATTATCAATGCCAATGGGTTTGTGCCCCCTAACGCTCATAGTGGGTTCTTAGATTTAGCCTTGGAAATTGGCTGGCTGGGCTTATTTTTATTTGCTTGTTCGTTTCTCAAGCTGACAATTAATGCTGTAAGATTTGCGATCGAGTCTAAAACTCAGACAGCTTTTGTACCGATAATCCTAGTTGCCTATATTTTCATCTCTAATTTCTCAGAGACACAACTTTTTAGTGATGTCTATATCTGGTTTTTATACGTTTTTTTGGCGACTTCCCCAGAATTAAATTAACCTTCCCCCTTTACCCTTTACCCTTTCCCCTTTCCTCGGCGGACACTTTTGCAGAGGAAACTAATGATTTACAAGAATTGCTCCGCGCCTCGGCTCGACAAGAGCGGGTATTAAGTCCATCTACCGATGTCGAAATTTATAATATTGTCAAACAAAGGTTATTTACGAGTGTGGATGAGACGGCGGCTAAGTCGGCAGCTTCCGCCTATTTGAGTGCTTATCGTACTACTCGATTGGATCTCCCCGATGCTTGTAAAGATGCTAGTTATGTTACCGCGATCGAGCAGAGTTATCCGTTCCATCCCGAATTATTCAATCTCCTAACCAAAAAGATTGCTTCGATCCCCAACTTCCAGAAGACTCGCGGTGCGCTGCGGTTATTCGCTCAAGTTGTCAGGTATTTATGGCAACATCAAGAGGAGCTAACAGATCCTACCTGGATACCTTTGATTCATCCCCATCATATCCCGATCGGCATCAGTGACGAAATTACCAACGATCTCACCACCCGACTCGAACGATCGGCAATGCGGCAATCGATTGGCGCAGACATCTATAATCCTAGTGGGCGCGAAGCTTATGCCCAAATTCAAGACGCTGAATATATTGCTGCGGGGAAACCTCCCTATAGTAGTTGGGTAGGGCGGACGATTTTCCTGCATTCTCTCACACAGGGGACTTCCGCAGGTATTCATCGATCGGAATTAAACTTATCCCTATTTACACCTAATCTAGAATTAGGATATGTCGATACTGTTTTAGGTAAATTGCAGTCTGTTGCTTGGTATCTAGATAGCGATCCGATTACGACAATTTCGCGCTTTCGGGAAGAACCCTCAATCAATAAAATAATCACCCAAGAACGCGAACAAATCGGGCGCACAACTGCCAAGGACGACCTCAGAGACAGGCGGGATAGTATTTTCGCCAAAAGAGCATTTAACCTCGTCAGTGCGCCAGAAAGTCCCGCAGACGTGGATGATACGCCGGATAATGTGGTGCTATGTTTGATTGATTTTGATGAAGCTACCGTCACCGAATGCAATTCCCCACCGCCATCTTTAGTCGATCGCATTTTCAATAATACTGGCTCGGCTGGAACCTTTCGGAAATATCGCAACCGCCTATTATTTCTAGTCCCCGATAAGCAACAATTAGAACGCGCGATCGAATTAGGGCGAGAGTATCGGGCGATTAATAATATAGGCTTGCAAAATGGCGATTGGGATCTCAAGGTTGGAGACAAGTTGTTTATCAAAACAGGCGATGCTCTGACTCTTCCCAATAGCATCGAATTTTCCGATGAGATGGTACTTTATCATCGCGGTATTTTGCAACCACCCGCACCAAAAGAAATCGAACTTAGTGTCCAACTAATTGCAAATAATATTACCAGAATCAAATGGAAAGCGAAGGGCGCACTTAAAGTCAGTCTTTATCAGAACAATGTGGCAATCGATCGAGAATTTCGTCCATCTGATGAATATGAGACTAGTATCGATAGTATCACGATTTTTAAGGCGATCGCGGACTATGGCAATGGTGAAACTATTAATAAGGAAACTCGTTTAGTTCCGCCATCTTTAGCTCGTGAAGATGGTATTGACTACGATCGTAAGCAGATCGAAGTTACTCAGCTATCACCACTGATTGAACTAGATGGGAGTATCGATACTGTCTTTACTAAATTCAGTGATATTTGTAGCGATCGACAAGTCAAAGGCATCGAATCTCTGGAACTATCAGTCGATCGAGTCCTCGATTATCGCAAGCTAGGTGTTACTCGACCACAGCTAAGTAAACTATCTCTCCAGATCGACCAGACTGTATTAATCCGTACGGGTGAGCAATTTGTCAAACTAGAATATCAAGGAAAAGTCCGAGGCTTTCAATCGCTATTTTCAACTATTAATAATCTGCTCAATGCTCCCGATACTGAAGCCGATGTATATCTAAAGGTGTCGCTAGATATATCCACAGAAATCGAAGCCCAAGGGGTGGAAATACAGGCGATGAAGCAAGCACTCGATCGAAATCAAATTGAACGATTGAGATTCAAAGCGACGATCGCTAATAAGCACTAATAATTAAGGTAGAGGCAATTCATGAATTGCCCCTACCTTAATTATTAATAAACTGCAATATATCGATCTAGTCTCGGTTTGTGGGCATTCTAAATCTAGGGCTGAATAAGTGACGGAACAGCTTTTCTTAGCAAGCCTTATATAGAAATCACCAAACCCCGATCGATCGATGCAAGCCTTTGAACTCCGTGTCGAACCTCTCGACAATAATAACTTTGAGATCGCACTTTGGCAACGCAGCTACAAAAAAGCTGGAGAAAAATACTGCCCTAAATCAAAACAGATAGGAAAAAGCCACGGACAATCTTTAGTCTTAGTTAGACAAGTAATTTATGATGCTTTGAAAGCTAATAATTACGATCCGAAAACCCTATCATACAAACGCCAATCTGCTTACATTATCACCGAAGAATTTGGCGTTACTTTAGCTATTCTATTTCAAGTACTGCAACCAATTTCTAAACCCGATCGGATTATTAAAATTGCTCAATCGATCGCGGCGATGAGTTATGAAGAAGCGAATTACTGGTTTGCATTGATTACTAATGGTCGATCGAATGCACTTAAAGCAATGAGGGTGTTGTTTGATTAGCGGCGTGGATCTACCCACCCCGCCCGTTGGGCACCCCTCCGAGGAGGGGATTTTCATGCGAGCGTTTTTTGATGGGGCTTTTAGATCGCCCCCTGGGGGGCGTTCGAGAGAGATGTATGCTTGAAAATGCAATGTCTAGCGTGCAAAGTCCCCTC
>NZ_JANLWO010000532.1:0-3161 GCF_031364565.1 Chamaesiphon sp. OTE_20_metabat_361 | reverse complement strand
TGCGATCGCGGGGCGTTGGGGTTTATACTCGATCGATGGATCGCACGGATGGAAGATGCCGCGATCGATGGTGGTGCAAATCCTGACGCTGAAGATTTTGATACTCAGGTACAGCAGCGGATTGAATCAGATCTCGCCTCCCTGACTGGTGGGAAAGCACCCGAAGATATGACACGGGTATTGCGATCGATTTTCGCCCTCAAACAGCAGAATAAATTCCCCGAAGCCAGCGCGCTCCTCTCCTGGCTATCGGGTAGTGAAAACGTCGCGGCATCCTCGAAGCGGATCGCTGGGATTAAGGGCGATATCGGCTCTAAAGAGGCGATGGACTACCTTCAGGGCATTTTAGCCATTACCAAAGCATCGGGCTATAAGGGGCTAGTTATCGTCATCGACGAAGCCGAAACCATGTTGCGGATGAAAACAGATATTCGCGCCAAATCTCTCAATGGGATTAGGCAAATTTGCGACGCAGCCGATCGCTATCCAGGGTTATTCTGGATCTTTACTGGTACTCCCGAATTTTTCGATACCAATCGCGGGGTAGCAGGTTTATCACCCTTACACGATCGGTTAAAGTTAATTAAAACGGGTAATTTTGCAAATCCCCGCCAACCGCAACTAGTCCTCACACCATTCGATGCAGCACGATTGAAAGATGTCGCGCTTAAATTGCGAGAATTATATCCAACGGAAAACCGTCAACAATTAACCAAAAAAGTCACACCCGCATTTATCGATCTACTAGTAGATAAAGTCACCCAAGGTTTTGGTGGCGATGTCGGGATAGTACCGCGTCAATTCTTACGCCAATTGGTAAATATTTTAGATCTAGCTGCCACCGAACCAGATTTCGATCCGATGACAGATGGGGGCTATGACTTGGTAGAACTCAGTGCTGAGGAAATCAGAATTCGGGATGGTTTACCTTATTTTGAACCTGAACCCGCCGACGCAGAACAGTATGCTGTGACGTTTTAGATACTCATCAACCATTACATGATAACTTTGACAGTCGAAACCCTTTGCTCGGAAGCAACAATATTCTCAGCCGCTGAATCTCATCACCTAGAACCCCTGTTATATGGCGTGACTGATGGTAAAGCCGTCGGCACCTACCTAGAAAAAAAGTTTAGACTTTATCTCCAAGCGCGATATGAGTTTATCGCCGGAAATTCTGCTAGCGGCACCGACTTTCCAGGATTATTAGTAGATATGAAGGTGACAAGTATTAAGCAACCACAATCATCATGCCCGTTCAAATCCGCACGTCAAAAGATTTTTGGATTGGGATATGCGCTCTTAATCTTTGTTTATGACAAAACAGACGATAGTACTAATCGCACCGGAACATTAAATATTTTGCACACAATTTTTGTGAGTTCTGAAAGAACGGCAGATTTTCAGATGACTCGTGGAATTAGGAGTATCTTAGCGAATGAAGGTAATAAAGACGATCTAATTGCTTTGATGTTGGATCGAAATCTAGCCGTTGATGATATTGAATCATCTAATCTTGCAGATGAAATTCTTCATAGTCCACCCATCCAAGGATTTTTAACTATTTCCAATGCCTTGCAATGGCGACTTCAGTATAGCCGAGTAATCGAGCGAGCCGATCTAGAAGATGGTATCATTGCTGTTTATAGAGCTAACCCATGATTCGGACTACCCCTAAAACAAAAGTAGAATATGGAGACTTTCAAACACCGATCGAATTAGCAGAGCTGATATGTCAAAAGTTGATAGAATTAGGTGTCAATCCTGATGCGATCGTCGAGCCAACCTGTGGGATTGGTAATTTCATCAATGCTAGTTCGCGGTTGTTTCTATCGACAGATAAGATTCTCGGTATTGAAATTAATCAACAGTATGTCGAGGAGATTAAAACAAGGCAGCAATTAGATCGAGACCAAAGAATTGAAATTATCGAAGCAGATTTTTTTCAATTTGATTGGCGATCGCAGCTAGATAAACTAGATGGACAACTTCTCGTAATTGGTAACTTTCCTTGGGTGACTAATTCACAGCAAGGAGTTATTGGTGGTAAAAACTTACCTAGTAAGGTTAATTTCCAAGATCATATTGGGCTAGATGCAATTACAGGTAAGAGCAACTTTGATATCTCCGAGTGGATGCTGATCCAATCGATCGAATGGTTTCAGCAACGGGGTGGTTATCTCTCGATGCTTTGCAAGACTTCTGTGGCTAGAAAAATACTGAATCATCTTCGTAATAGAAATCTCAACCTTGCCTACTGTGCCAGCTATAATATCGATGCTAAAAAGTATTTTAATGCTAGCGTTGAATCTTGCTTATTGTTTTGCAAATTTGATGGCATTTCCACTAATTATTTTTGTGATGTGTTCGATAGTTTAGAAAGCACAGAATATAAACGAATCGGGTATCGTCATAATATACTAGTTAGAGATGTTATTATATTCGATCGAGTAAGTGAATTATATCATCCAACCCCCGAACTAAAATGGAGATCGGGTGTCAAACATGATTGCTCTAGTGTGATGGAGTTACGGAAAATTGATAGTAAGTTAATTAATGGATTTGGAGATGCTGTCGATATCGAAGATACATATCTTTTCCCATTATTAAAAGGTTCTGATGTCGCTCAGAATCGAATACAGAATACCGATCGATATGTTCTAGTTACGCAAAGATTTGTGGGAGAACCTACTGACGCGATCGAATATTTAGCTCCAAAAACTTGGAGATATCTAGAATCACACGCTAAATACTTAGACAATAGAAAGAGCAAGATTTATTTGAAAAATCCTAGATTTTCTATCTTTGGAATAGGCTCATATACTTTTGCTCCTTGGAAAATTGCTATTTGCGGGCTTTACAAGAAATTAGAGTTCAGATTAATTGGACAGTTAAACGATCGGGGTGTTATTTTTGATGATACTGTTTATTTTATTGGTTTTGACGATCGAGCATCTGCCTGTCAAGCATTCGATTCATTGACATCTACTCCAGTCAGAGATTTTTATTCATCTCTAATATTTTGGGATGAGAAACGCCCAATTAAATCCAGTATTTTGAATAGTTTAAACCTTGCTGCTAGCTCCGACCATTATCGATTGTCATGATACTATATAGTGGCAAATTCTTGCTCAGAATGCCAAAATCTCTACGTCGAGACT
>NZ_JANLWO010000476.1:0-4383 GCF_031364565.1 Chamaesiphon sp. OTE_20_metabat_361 | reverse complement strand
GCCCCGACACCGCCACCTACGAAGCCAAAACCCAAACCATCGCCCAGCAACTCCTCGCCGCCACCACCGAAAAGCGATCGATCTTTGCCAAAGTTCAAGATCGCTTCCGCTGGGATGACAAACTCCTAAGCTGGACGATGGACAACCCCAGCCTGAGAGTCCAACTCTTCCGCGCGATCGATTGCCTGCCAGCACTGACTAATAAGGCCGAAATAGCCCGCCACCTGCAAGAATATTTGACCGTTCCCGAAGTCGAATTGCCCCAAGCCCTCAAAGGACTGCTCAACTTCACCGCTGCCGACTCCATCCCCGGCCAACTTGCCGCCACCACCTTCGCCACCGCCGTCGAAACCCTCGCCCGTAAATACATCGCTGGCGAAAATGTCAAGCAAACCCTCAAAACGATCGAGCGGCTCCGCAACCAGTCGATGACCTTTACGATCGATGTATTGGGAGAAGCCGTAGTCACCGAAACCGAAGCCCAGTATTATCTAGATCGCTATCTGGAGTTGATGACCCAACTCACTGCCGCCGCCAAAAGCTGGTCGGGATTAGCTGCTAATGGTCAAAATGCCGCTAGAGTACAGGTTTCAGTCAAGCTCACGGCATTTTATTCCCAATTCGATCCCCTTGATGTCCAGGGTTCCCAAGCGAAAGTCGGCGAGCGACTGCGGATCTTGCTCCGTAAGGCTCAGGAAGTGGGGGCAGCAGTACATTTTGATATGGAACAGTACCGCTACAAAAACGCAACCCTGGCGGTGCTTAAACCCCTGCTGCTGGAAGCTGAATTTCGCGCTCGCACCGATATTGGCATCACCCTTCAAGCCTACCTCCGCGATAGCTATCAGGACTTACAAGATCTCATCGTTTGGGCAAAAGAACGGGGCAATCCAATTACCGTCCGGTTGATTAAAGGAGCCTATTGGGATCAGGAGACAATTACCGCCCGCCAAAATCACTGGCCGACCCCCGTCTATAACCACAAACCATCCACAGATGCCAATTTCGAGCGGATGACCGAACTCCTGCTCGAACATCACGAGTACCTCCACGCCGCCATTGGTAGCCACAACGTTCGCTCTCAGGCACACGCGATCGCGATCGCCCAAACCCTAAATATTCCCCCCCAGCACCTCGAATTTCAAGTCCTCTACGGGATGGCAGATAACCTGGCAACCGCCCTCGCCCAGCAGGGTCATCGCGTGCGGGTTTATTGTCCTTCTGGCGACCTGATTCCGGGGATGTCGTACCTGATTCGGCGACTATTGGAAAATACTGCTAACAGTTCTTTTCTGCGTCAAAGTGTCTCCGAGCAACCGCTTGAAGGACTATTACTAGCTCCCGTATGGGGAGATGGCGATCGAGACGAAAGTATCATCAAACCATTACCCATCAGCTCATCTACCTCGACAGTAACCCGAATCGATCCGGCACCAGATACCGACTACGCGATCGAGCAAATGCGATCGGCAGCTAATACCGCCCTTACCGCTGTCAGAGCGCAATTCGGACAAACCTATCTCCCGCTGATCGACGGCGAACGCGTCCAAACAGCGACGACAATTGCCTCCGTCAACCCCTCCAATCCCACCGAAATCGTCGGCTCGATCGGGCAAATCGACATTCCCCAGGCTGAGAGTGCGATCGCCGCCGCCCAAACCGCCTTCAAAACCTGGCAGCGCACCCCAGTTTCCGAGCGTGCCGCCATCCTCCGCCGCGCGGCAGACTTACTCGAAGCCCGTCGCCACGAACTCAACGCCTGGATAGTGTTTGAAGCTGGTAAACCCCTCCCCCAAACCGATGTCGAAGTTTCCGAAGCCGCCGATTTTTGTCGGTACTATGCCGCAGAAATGGAGCGATTGGATGCCGAAGTCGGTTACGATGTCGCAGGTGAAACCGATCGCTATTTCTACCGCGCCAAAGGAATCGTCTTGGTAATTTCGCCCTGGAATTTCCCCCTCGCCATTCCCACGGGGATGACTGTCGCTGCACTAGTTACAGGGAATTGTGTCCTGCTCAAACCCGCCGCCGTCACCTCAGTAATTGCTGCCAAATTGAGCGAAATATTGGTCGATGCAGGGCTACCCAAAGGCGTATTTCAATACGTCCCTGGCAGTGGCTCCACCGTCGGTGCCCACCTCGTCAAACACCCCGCAGTCCACGCGATCGTTTTCACTGGCTCCCAAGAAGTCGGCTGTCAAATCTATGCCAGCGCCGCCATCCTCCAACCGGGTCAAAAACACCTCAAACGCGTCATTGCCGAAATGGGCGGTAAAAACGCCATTATTGTCGATGAAAGTGCCGATCTCGACCAAGCCGTCCAAGGGGTCGTCGCCTCCGCCTTCGGCTATAGCGGTCAAAAGTGTTCCGCCTGTTCCCGCGTCATCGTCTTAGCATCAATTTACGATGTCTTTGTCGAGCGGTTAGTTGCAGCAACCGCATCGTTAAATGTCGGCATTGCTGCCGATCCGAGTACGAAGGTGGGGCCAGTCATCGATGCTGCCGCCCAGCAACGGATTCGCGATACGATCGCCCAAGGCAAATCAATCGCCACACTTGCCCTAGAACTGCCTGCTCCAGAATTAGGTTATTTCGTCGGGCCAGTCATCTTCACCGAGGTCGAGCCGCAATCTAGCCTCGCTCAGGAAGAGATTTTCGGCCCCGTATTATCGGTAATGAAAGCTGCTGACTTCGATCGAGCCTTAGAGATCGCCAATGGCACCAACTTCGCCCTCACTGGCGGACTCTACTCGCGCACCCCTTCCCATATCGATCGAGCCAAAGTCGAATTTGAAGTAGGAAATCTCTACATCAATCGTACTATCACAGGCGCGATCGTGGCACGGCAACCCTTTGGCGGCTATAAACTATCGGGAGTCGGCTCCAAAGCGGGAGGCCCCGATTACCTCCTCCAATTCCTCGATCCCCGCACGGTAACTGAAAATATCCAACGCCAAGGCTTCGCCCCGATCGACGGTGTAGACTGAGATTGAATCTCCACGGTTTTAGTTGGCTGGTAGCGGAGATTCACCCACCCCGCCCGTTGGGCACCCCTCCGAGGAGGGGATTTACCGATCGAAGGTTATCGGATGAGATCGAGTCCATGTAGACAAATTTTCAGGCCTCCCTAACACCCGCTGTAGCGGTTGTTAAAAAAATCCCCGCCTCGGAGGGGTGCCCGAAGGGCGGGGTGGGTAGATCTTCGCTACTCACTAATACTCCCATCCTCGAAAGGCGGGGTGGGTAGATCCCCGACACCCACCCATCAACCCTACTTAGCGGTATTATCGTCCCAAACATTCCGCCAAAACTGAGTATTTTGCGTGGTTTTTTTCGGTTGAGCGATCGAGAAGTCAATCTTACTATTGATATCGCGAATACTCCAGCCAGTCAGATTGGCTAAAGTACTTGCTTCTTGCTCCAATCGGGGACGCAGCGTCTGCTGATATTTTTTCCCAGCTTCGCAACTGAGATTACCTTTAAACGGGTGATTCATCACGTAACGACCCTGAAAATTCTCCTGATTACCAGTTTCTTGAAACATCAAATCTTCAGGAAACTTATCGCGGGTATAGCGAACGTGTAAGCGAGTGATAAACGTGGCTCCTGCGGCTCGGCGGCGCTGCGGCATATTGCCATTACTTTCCCAAAATACACCAGCTTCTTTTAACTCTGTCGCTGTTGGTGGATCGCTCGAACAAGGATCGCAATTCGAGACATTCCAGGCATATTCTAAGAAAGCAACTTTTTTCTGCTCGCGCTCGTAGACTTTTTGAAATGTTGCTTGATAAAAATTTCCAAACTCTGACTTAATATATTCAGGAATTGCTTTATCGGTTGGTACTTTCACTGTCCGGTAATTTGTTAGTTCTACTTGCCCTTTCGGTGAAAGTATATAGACAACTAAATCCTGTTCGCCGCGAGAGTTAATCATCCCCAAGCGGATCGGCAGCATAAACTTCGGTGATTCATAGGCAATCTGAAGCGGACGCAATACTTGAAAGCCAGATTTGTCAAATTCTTTCATATCGATTTTGGCGACGAAGAATTTTAGTTTTTGCTTGATATATGGACTCAACAATTCACTCGCACCTTTGGGAATATTATAGCCATTTTGACGCAGCCAAGTTTCTAAACCGTTAGACTCTTTCGCACTGAGAATCACAATTTCATATTCATTTACTTTAAAAGTATCTTCAACTGTGACGCCTAAATCTCTACCTTGTGGCTTGCTAGTTCTTCGAGGTGAAGGAGGTAGTGCCGTACTACTTTCCGGCACGTCTGACTCACGTTGACGCTCTACATCGCAAGGATTGGGATCGAAATATTCGACCAATCGCGGTTGACTAAAAGCATCTAATTTCTCAACGGTGGTACGTTTTC
>NZ_JANLWO010000410.1:0-4283 GCF_031364565.1 Chamaesiphon sp. OTE_20_metabat_361 | reverse complement strand
TTGTCGTATCATTCCAGAGAAATTTCTGCGTAACGAAGTAATCGATCCCGCCTTGCTTTAATAACTGCGGTAATTGCCAGCAAAATCCAAACGTATCCGGGAGCCATGCGACTTGAGTATGTGCGCCAAACCTCGACTGGTTGTATGCTTGTCCGTAGATAATCTGCCGCGCGATCGATTCTCCTGAAATTAGATTAAGATCTGGTTCGATCCACATTCCCCCGACGATTTCCCACTTACCCGCCTGCACCTGCTGACAAATCCCCGCAAATACTTCCGGCTGATTTAATTCCATCCACTCATACAATGCGGGCGTAGAATGACAAAATGTGAGATCGGGGAATAACTGCTGTAACTTCAATGCAGATCGAAACGTCCGCTCCGCTACCTCCCAAGTCTCCGCCACCTCCCACAACCACGCCATATCCAAATGAGCATGTCCCAACAATTGAATATTTCCTACCAAAATCTCTTCCCTAGAAGACTCCGCATGAAAAATCCCCTCTCGGGAGGGGTGCCCGTAGGGCGGGGTGGGTAGATCCCCGCCGCAGCCGATCGATTTAACCCGATTCTTAACGCCTGATACCTGCGCCATAAACCGACTACTACTCACCTCCAGTAAACCATAGTCAATCGTATCGATAATTTCTACCACTTCCCCCAACTTCTCTGGCTGAAAACTTGCCACCTGCTTTACCATCACCGCCAACTCATCCGCCAACCAACCCGGCTCGGGATATGCTCGATCTGCGGACTCAAAAATTAACCGAGAACGCATCAAAGCACCGATATCGTGCCCCGGACTCACCAATCGCAACCGCACGTCTACAGCCGTTCCCGGCACCGCTGCGGACATCAACAGCACGCGCGGACTGTGGTCGAATAAATCGCCTTCCTGCACCAATTCCCCATTGACAAATACCTGCGCCACCTCTGCCCACCAGGTAAAAGCCAACCGACAAGATAAACTTGTAACTGGATAACCCCCCACCGCCGCCGGAATCGTCAACTGTCGAGCCAGCCAAATCTCTTGTCTACCGCGCTCCCACTCGATTTGTCCTTTGTGATTGAGACGTGCGAGATCCCATTTGCTCGGATCTGTTGTTAGCCCACCCGCCAGACAGATCCGCCAATCAGCTAAAATATCGATCTGACTCAAATTCCGCAGTCTATCGAGTGAGATGAGTACAGAAGATACAAAACTTTGCTCGGAATCATTCATAGTTTCGCTAAAATCTTAGATATTTAAAAAAAGTCATTAATATCGATCGTGGGAGTGTCAGGATTCAAATACTACCCGGTTTGAGATGAGAGATTTCCAGTAGAGGATAGTATAAATATTTACAGTGGTAGAGCTAGTCTCAAAATTCAGCTAGTGGACGATACCAACTTTTCACAACCTTTTTAAAGCTGCCAACTTTTAACTAAACCCCATGTCTGGAAATTATCAAAGTCGAGTCTTCACTTTTATTAATAAACGTACCAACGAGTTAAAAAATAACTGTGCCAAGGGTTGGCGACATATCAAAGTGGCAGTAGTTTGGAGCGGTCAAGTCTTACTATATCCCATCCAATTACTGGCACAGACAGCTAAAATATTTCAACCCGAACTTCCTGCACCGCCGCAGCGGCGATCGCTGCCATTCCAGCCAGTACCCGATATTAACATCGAACAGGCACTGGATTTAGTTGCTGAGAGTGGCTATCCGATTGAGATTGCATTACCCACAGCTTTAGCAATCAAGCAGCAGTCTTCGATCGATCGACGAAAGGTAAATCTAACTACAGCCGCAAGAACGATCGCCGATGAAGATTACCTTCCTGAAGAGTGGGATTGGGACGAGCGTAGCCTTCATAAATCTCATCAAGTTACCCGTAACAAGCCCATCGTCAGGGGATTGAGTTCGTTACTAATCGATCGACAATTAGTTCTAGTCACTACCGAAAACGAACTCCTCGATATTCTGACGCTCACTCAACAACAAGAAATTCGGCGCCGGATTGGGATGGATTTGGCAATCGATTGGCACCAATGGCATCATCAGCAATTGTCAACCGATCGTACCGATAAGCAACTTGCCACAGCAAAAAAATCTTTACTTCTAGATGGTAGTCCGATCGAGCAAAAATTACTAGCCGATCGAGATAATATCTCGCCAAATCTATCAGAGCGGTTACAAAATTGGTGGCGAGATTTAACTATTAAACCCTCAATGGAGATATCCAATTCATTAGCGCAGTTAGAACTAACTGAGCCGGACTTAGCCCCACAGTTGGCACCGAGCAGTTACTCTTTCACACCACAACCACCACGTAGCTCCAGATTTCTAGATTTACCACAATTACCGCCATTTATTGAGGAGGCACTTACACCCCAGCGCCATCGACCCGTTTTAGAAACTATTGCTCAACTTCAACCAAATTGGCTCAAGCAGTGGTGGAGTTACTATCGAGAATATTGGTATATTCCCAACAAAAGCGATCTAGAAATCATTCACCAGCCCTCAGAATTCCAACTAACACCAGTGGTACGGCAAAGCGATCTCAAAATTGAGACTGTGAGAAAAACTAAATTTAGAGCCACATCTAAACATCAGAGTTTACTCGGTCGAGGTACGGGTCAATTATCAAATCAAAACTACCACAATCTCGAATATCAGCCAGACTGGATCGAAGTAACTTCAGAACCGATCGGCTACAAAACATCCTTGCTTGCTAAATTATTAGTTTGGCTCGATCGCATCATGCTAAACATTGAAAACTGGCTGATTGAGATCTGGCGGTTGATAACCGATCGAACTATTAAAGATTGAGATAAATTTTTAGATGTTTTTGGTGCGTTACCCTGCGGGATAACACACTCTACCAGATGCTGATAAATAACGATCGAATGCTATTACTGCATCGATCGCCACAGATCGTAGCCCCTATGCTAGTATCCTGATAATTAGTACCTGCTAACTAAATGACACATATGGACTGGCAAGAGATTTCTGGGGGAGTGACTGCACCGAGAGGCTTCAGAGCAGCGGGGATTACAGCGGGGCTGAAAGCTTCTGGGTTGCCAGATCTAGCGCTGATTTTATCAGACGTAGATGCGATCGCGGCTGGAGTCTTCACCACCAGTCAGGTACGCGCCGCCTGTGTCGAATATTGTCGCCAACAACTTGCCATCAAACCCAGCGCGCGGGCGATATTGTGCAATTCGGGACAGGCTAATGCCGCCACGGGTGAAGCTGGCTGGGAAGATGCGATCGCCAGTGCGAACGCGCTCGCTAGTGCCCTCAATATCGCCCCAGAAGCGATCTTACTCGCCTCAACTGGGGTGATCGGTCAACGCATCAAAATGGATGCCTTAGTCGCCGGAATTCCGACCTTAGTCGCTGCGGCTAGTCATGAGGGTGGTGATGCCGCTGCTAAAGCAATTATGACCACCGATTTGGTGAGTAAATCGATCGCATTAGAAACCACAATTGGCGATCGTCCAGTTAGAATTGGCGGGATGGCAAAAGGTTCGGGGATGATCCATCCCAACATGGCAACCCTACTCGCTTTTGTGACTTGTGATGCTGCCGTATCGACCACATTATGGCAACAAATGTTAAGTCGGGCTGCCGATCGCAGTTTCAATCAAATTACTGTCGATGGCGATACTAGCACCAATGACACCCTGATTGCCCTAGCAAATGGCGAATCTCGCACGCCCGCGATCGTCCAACCCGGTGCCGAAGCTGATAAATTGGAAGCCATGCTCACCGCTGTTTGTCAATATCTTGCCAAATCGATCGCGCGGGATGGTGAAGGTGCCACCTGTCTGATTGAAGTCCGGGTATCGGGGACGACAACCGATCGCGATGCACGACAAATCGCCCGTGAAATTGCCGGATCTTCCATTCTCAAAGCTGCAATTTTTGGGCGCGATCCCAATTGGGGTAGGATTGCGATGGCTGCGGGCAAAGCTGGCGTCCCCTTCGACCAAAATAATTTGGCAGTACAGTTAGGCGAGATCCAATTGATGGCAAATGGACAACCTTTGACATTCGATCGAATAGCTGCTAGTAATTACCTCAAGGCTGCCAGTCAAGGCGAATACCTCAAAACCGATACAGTCCTCATCTCAGTCACCGTCGGCAATGGTAGCGGCAATGGCATCGCTTGGGGCTGCGATCTCAGTTATGACTATGTGAAAATTAATGCTGAATATACGACCTAATCGCATAATTTACAGCACTGCTATAACTTTTCAGACATCCTTTTAGCATCCGCAATTCTCAATTCTCAAT
>NZ_JANLWO010000397.1:0-11847 GCF_031364565.1 Chamaesiphon sp. OTE_20_metabat_361 | reverse complement strand
TCAACGGGTAACTGCAAGCTGCGATCGGACATCTTTATCGGCTGGGAAATAGGAGCTATTTAATATTAACCCAAGTTACTGTAGCAATCCTATGTGATTTGGGGAGATGGGAGATGGGAGATGGGAGATGGGGGGACTGGGAGATGGGAGATGGGGGGACTGGGAGACGGGGGGATGAGGGGATGGGGGAGTGGGGGAGTGGGGGAGTAGGGAAGATGGTTGCTTGATTTCCATTACTGCGGCATGGAAATGTCTGAATAACTTGCAACTAAAATCTTAGGCGGAGTGAATGCCGCACCACGCTAGCCCACAGATCAAACCATACGAAGAGAGTTTGAGAGGCGGCGTTCCGCCTGTCTTGTCTCGCTAAACCCTCGGGGAACCCGAGGAGCGCGAGCCGCTTTCAACGGGGGGTCTGGGGGAAGCCTCCCCCAGACCCGGGTTCTGCCTCCGCTAGAAAAATCGCAACTCACAAATATATATCGTTTGCCGCTGTGCTTATTACAATAGCTTCTCGATCGTTAACACAAGGTCGCAATAGTACAGAGATTCGATCGAATTCCGCCCAACCTTGATTTACGAATATACTAGAGAGTATCGAGACTTAGCTACCGCCACAATCTAGCCTCGCGCCACCGTCTGTGAAGTTAAACGCTATGACCACCTCTACTATTTCTACCGCCCAACTACAAGAGATCTTCCCATTTCCACTCGACGGGTTTCAACTTCAGGCGGTAGACGCACTCAACGCAGGAAAGTCAGTCGTAGTCTGCGCCCCGACAGGTTCGGGCAAAACATTGATCGGTGAATATGCCATTCATCGCGCCCTCCGACAGGGGCGCAGAGTATTCTACACCACCCCCCTCAAAGCCTTATCCAATCAAAAATATCGCGACTTCCGCGCCGAATTTGGCGAAGATAACGTCGGCTTGCTCACTGGCGATATCTCCATCAACCGCGATGCCCCCGTTGTCGTCATGACAACCGAAATTTTCCGCAATATGCTTTACGGTACCCGCATCGGCGAAGTCGGTACCTCAATGATCGGTGTCGAAGCCGTGGTACTCGACGAGTGCCACTACATGAATGACAAACAGCGCGGTACCGTCTGGGAAGAATCGATCATCTATTGCCCTCCCCACATTCAGCTCGTCGCCCTCTCCGCCACCGTCGCCAATAGCAAACAACTTACCGACTGGATTAACGCCGTTCACGGCAGTACCGAACTCATCTATTCCGATTTTCGTCCCGTCCCTTTGGAGTTTCACTTTGTAAACCCCAAAGGGATTCTGCCATTACTCGATCCCAATACTGCCAAACTCAACCCCAAACTTAAATCCCATCGCCCCACAGGCAGCCGTAAGAGTGAAGATGTCCCCAGTATCGGCTTTGTCGTCAGCAAGCTCGCCGAACGGGAAATGTTGCCCGCCATTTACTTTATCTTCAGTCGGCGCGGCTGCGACAAAGCCGTCGCCGAGGTATCGACACTACCACTAGTCAATCCCGCCGAAGCCGCTCAACTCAAGCTCCGCATCGATGAATTTCTCGACAAAAACCCCGAAGCCGCCCGCGCCGGACAAGTCGAACCACTCTACAAAGGCATCGCCGCTCACCATGCAGGCATCCTCCCCGCCTGGAAAGTCCTCGTTGAGGAATTATTCGGGCTAGGCTTAATCAAAGTCGTCTTCGCCACCGAAACCCTCGCCGCCGGGATTAATATGCCCGCCCGGACGACCGTCATCTCCAGCCTCTCCAAACGCACAGACCAAGGACATCGCCTCCTAACCGCCTCCGAATTCCTCCAAATGGCGGGACGTGCCGGACGACGTGGCAAGGACGTGGTGGGCTATGTCGTCGCCACTCAGACGAGATTTGAAGGTGCGAAGGAAGCAAGTGACTTTGCGACATCATCACCAGATCCCCTGGTAAGTCAATTTACGCCGACTTATGGGATGGTCTTAAACCTGCTCCAAACCCACACCCTAGAGGAAGCCAGAGAACTCGTCGAGCGCAGCTTCGGGCACTTTACCAAAACCCTCCACCTGTTACCCCAACAGCAAGGAATTGGCGACATCAAGCAAGAATTAGTGACGCTGCGAGAGAGCCTCAGCAAAATTGATGCCAACGTTCTCGCCGACTATGAAACCTGTCACTCCCAGCTCAAACTAGACCAAAATCAACTCAAAAATCTCCAGCTTTATACCGAGCAAGTTCAAGCGGGACAAGTCGGCAAGCAACTACCAACCGCCTTCCCCGGTACGATCCTCAGCCTCAAAGGCAAACACGTCCCAGTTGCCACCCCATTACCCGCCGTCTTAGTCACCAAAATAGCTGGCTCAGGCTACAAACCCGCTTTAGTCTGTTTGGGACAAGATAACAAATGGTACGTCGTCAATCATCAAGATGTCGTCGCCGTCCACAAACATTGGTCGGAATACGGCGGCAAACAGCGCGTCCCCCAAGTAGTATCCCTACTCCCCCCTGCGGATATGCCTCTCAAACCCGGACAAGTCCGCAAGGGGATGACCTTAACTGCCGAAATCGCCCAGAGCATCCCCGCAGTCGAACCGCCAGCCACCGCCGAATTGACAGCCCAAGTCAAAACCGTCGCCGAACTGAAAACCAAGCTCGAAAATCATCCCGTCTGGGAATGGGGCAACCCCGCCACTCTCCTCAAACGCTATCGCCGCCAAGCGGTATTAGAAGAATAGATTAAAGATCTTCAAAATACACTGCAATTGCAACTCGATCGACATTGGCAAGAATTTCTCAATCTGATTGAGGTATTGCGTCAAGTCAATGGCTTGCAAGGTGTCCTCCCCACCCGCATCGGTGAAGCCGCCGCCGCCATTCGTGGGGATAATGAGCTATGGATCGCTCTAGCTCTAATGTCTGGTTATCTAGACGGCTTAGATCCACACCATCTCGCCGCAGTCATCTGTGCCCTCGTATCAGAAACCCCCCGCTCTGACAGTTGGACGAATTACGATCCAGCCGATGAAGTAGTCATGACCCTCAGCGCCCTCCGTGGCTCCCGCCGCCAACTGTTCCAAATCCAGCGCCGCTATCAGGTAGCTCTCCCCGTCTGGATGGAGTACGAGCTAGTCGGCATCGTCGAAAACTGGGCGCTGGAAATATCTTGGACGGAACTATGTAGCAATACCAATCTCGACGAGGGCGATATCGTGCGGATGTTGCGCCGCACGGTGGATCTATTATCGCAGATCCCTTATGTACCCCATGCGAGCGATGCTTTGCAAGCCAATGCAAGACGGGCAATTCAATTAATCGACAGGTTCCCTATTAACGAATCGATCTCTTGATTTTATTTGGAAAAACAAAGTGTTATGACATTGAAAGCTTTCTCGATAAAAATATAGTCTGAGCTGTATTTAAAATTCACAGCCATAATATGACATAAATCGAATTAATAGAGGTATTAGTTATGCTAAATCCAATTCAACTACCTAGTGGTAAAATTATCGATCTGGATAAATGCCTAGCTATTATTCCAGCATCGCCATCTACAGATAGTGAAGTAGTTTTATCAGGAATAGAACATCATCTCCAGATTGACTCGATCGATCTGGAAACGCTACAAACAGCAATTCAACGCCAGACAGATGTTCAGCCTAGATACGCTTTTGAATTTCGGACAATCGCTCAAGATTCGCAACGACGCGGACAAATACCAGCGCGACTAGCATCTCTACGACAGAAACGAGCAGAATTATCTACTCAGCCGGATGTAGATAGAGCTTTTGAGGTATTTTCAAAAATAGTAGATGCCGAGCGGGTTGCTGGCCAGAAATTATATAGTTTAGAATGATTATTTTTATCGATTCTAATATATTGGGACAATTATGTAGCCCAAAATACACAGATGATTTAGCTGCATTAGAAAATTGGTTTGAGCGAAGCTTAATTCGATATACAGTTGTTAGCTCGATGGTTTGTGATTACGAAGTTCGGTGGGGTTTGCTACTAACTCAAAAACAAGGTCTAATTGCATCGGGACTACCATTATTAGACGATTTACATCAATTAATCGACTTTTTACCTGTAGATCGAACAGTTTGGAATTTAGCCGCTGAGATCTGTGCGGTAGCTAGAGCTAGCGGGCAACCTACGGCTGGAGATAGAAACCTCGATGCGGATATGATTATCTGTGCAACTTGGCAGGATTTAGCTACTCGTTATCCAGGTCAAGCAGTTGTTATCGCGACAACTAATATTCGACATTATTTGTCGCGATTTGCAAATGTGGCTAAGTGGGAAGATCTGTAGTTCTAGATGTGTGAATTGGGTTTCGATCGAATCAAACATATCTACTCGCACCAGATGTGAGTTACGATCGAATTAATTGACTCGTTTAGATTTACAATCTTATGCCCCAATCGTCAGAGATTGCTGTTGAATTTCGGGATGTTAGTTTCCAAATTAACGATCGCGAGATATTATCCCACTTAGATCTCACCATTTATCGCGGGGAAACGATCGTATTATTGGGGCGGAGTGGGAGCGGTAAAACTACTACGCTCAAATTAATCAATCATTTGCTCGTACCCACAACAGGATCGGTATTAGTAGACGATCGATCGACGGCTAATTGGGATACGATCGATCTGCGGCGGCGGATTGGCTATGCAATCCAGGATATCGGTTTATTTCCGCACTTTAATGTTGCTGAAAATGTCGGACTTGTGCCATCACTAGAAAAGTGGCACAAGCAGCGAATCGAGGCGCGAGTGTATGAAATGTTAAACTTAGTAGGGTTGGAGCCGAGAATCTTCGCTCAACGTTATCCTCATCAGCTCTCAGGTGGACAACGACAGCGAGTGGGTGTCGCGAGGGCTTTAGCTGCCGATCCGCCGCTATTATTAATGGATGAACCATTTGGTGCGCTCGATCCGATTACGCGACTAGAATTGCAACGCCAGTTTCAATATTTACAGCAACAATTAGGTAAAACAGTTGTCTTTGTTACCCACGATATTCAAGAAGCTTTTGTACTGGGAACGCGGATTGGTTTAATGTATGAAGGTAATTTAGTGGTATTGGGAACTAAGGCAGATTTACTTCGATCTCAACATTCAGAGGCTCAAGCTTTTATTACTTGTTTAACTGCATGGAACGATGAGAATGTTAAGCGGGACGGAGGCATGTAAATTATTTAAATAAGTAGGCTGATGCAAATACAGTAATCCTAGTTAATTTGCAATAATATTGTAGGGTGTGTTGTCGCGGAGCGTAACGCACCGAAGAATAAATATCATAAATTATCTACGATTGCTAGATCGATCGCATTAGAACATCCTGAAACCTAGATGGTGGGCAGTGCCCACCCTACGCATTTTTTATACTAGGTTATCTATCCACTATCCACTATTCACTATTCACTAGCAGGAGATTGTCTTGATTTCTAATGATGATATTTCCGAGATTATTTTGCGGAGTGGCGAGCATTTAGTTTTAGTGGCGATCGCGATGGTAGTAGCGATCGCGATCGGGATTCCATTGGGAGTTATAATTACGCGTTATCCCAGATTAGCTCAACCGATTCTCGGTGTTGCTAATGCACTGCAAACTATTCCTAGTTTAGCAATATTTGGTTTTCTAATTTCGGTACCATTTCTGGGTGGAATTGGCAAAAATCCGGCGATTGTGGCGCTGACTCTGTATGCGCTATTACCGCTAATTCGCAATACTTATATCGGGATTACTAACGTCGATCCGGCGGTTAGGGAAGCCGGGAAGGGGATGGGAATGACCGATTGGCAACTCTTGACACAAGTCGAGATTCCCCTAGCTTCTGGCGTGATTTTGGCAGGGATTAGAGTCGCAACGGCGATCTCTGTCGGCGTGGCGACAATTGCGGCGGCGATTGGCGGTGGTGGCTTGGGGGTATTTATTTTTCGGGGACTGGCGACGATCGACAATCGCTTGATTTTGACTGGGGCGATCCCGGCGGCGGCGATCGCATTAAGCGCAGATTTAACATTAGGATGGGTGGAAAATAGGCTCAGACAGCAACCAGTTCGACTGGGTAAGCTCGATCGTAAGTTTACAATTGGTGGTGGTATATTAGCCCTTCTAGTAGTCGGATTAATTACATTTAACTATTTTCAAGCAGTACCGACAATTACGATCGGCTCGAAGAATTTTACCGAACAAGTTATTCTCGGTGTATTGCTGGCTCAGCAAATCGAAACTCATACTAAAATCAAGGTCGATCGACAACTGAATCTAGGCGGTACTTTTATCTGTCATGAAGCAGTTAAAGCTGGGAAGATTGCGGGCTATGTAGAATATACCGGGACATCATTGACGGCGATCTTAAAGCAAGAGCCGATCAAAAATCCGCAAGTAGTTTTTGATAAGATCAAAGAGGCTTACGATCGCCAGTTCAGATTAGAAGTGATGTCGCCATTAGGCTTTGAGAATACCTTTGCCTTTATTGTGAGAAATGAAGATGCTAAGCGACTTGAGATGAAGACACTCTCGGAAGCAGCTAAATATACGCCACAACTTCGGGGTGGATTTGGCTATGAATTTCTCGAACGCAAAGATGGCTATCCAGCCGTTGCCAAGACTTATGGCTTAAAGTTTGCTAAAGTTCAACAGATGGAATTTGGGCTGATGTATCAAGCTCTTAAAGATAAAAAGGTAGATTTAATTGCGGCTAATTCTACCGATGGTTTAATCCCGGTGCTAGATTTAGTTATTTTAGAAGATGATAAAAAATATTTCCCACCTTATCAAGCAGTACCTGTTTTCAATCAAGCTACTTTAACTAAATATCCAGAATTACGCCCGGTTATCGATCGATTAGCTGGGTTAATTTCTACTAAAGATATTCAAGATATGAACTATCAAGTAGATAATAAATCGCTACCTGTCGATCGAGTCGTCAGAGCATGGCTGAAGTCTAAAAACTTAGCTTAAGGTTTGATAATTGGTATCCAGCCGCCATTGAGAATCCAGAACGCGCCGCTCGATACTATTATCTCGACGCAGCATATTTTGGCAAACGGCTCCAATTAATATTCAGTAACCCCAAAACTTATTGCCAGAGAAGCTTTCACCATGTTAGCTACTGGTTGGCGAACTCGATCGCGAGAATGCCGCGATCTTTTGTGGGGCTAAACTAGCGGAATATACGTCGATCTGGATGTAGATCCGAAAGTGCCATTGATGAGCCGCCCCGACTTTTTTTACTTGTCAAATGCCAAAAAAATTCAAAACTATCCCGATCTAGGATGTAATGAGCTGAATTATACAGTATCAGTAGGTCGGCACAGATATTTATGGGGACGGTTGGCAGTCGCACTTTGGTGTGAATACTGACTTCCAGCCATAGATATCGGTGAGTCATCCTCGGCGAGCGAGTTTTTCGCTTGTCGATGGGATGACAGCAGTATTGGAATATTTGGATAGCATTAGCGATCGCCGCCCAAACAAGTTCGCCAAAATAAGTTGAGCAAATGATTAAGTTACCATTGAAAGACGAAGATATTGAGGTGTCTTCAAAAATTTATAGCCATTTAGATAAACTTATTAATACAGTTTCTAACGAGCAGAAGTATACAATTTTGATAGTCGTCGATATCATTTTGTTTGCGCTCGCAATTACTGTGGCGATCGGCTTTGAGAGCGGACTCGATCTTTTACCCGCCCAAATATTGCATCACAGCAATTTTGTGGTGTTCAAGATCGCGATCGAGATTGGTGTATTTTGGGCTTTTAATATCTATCGACAAGTATTACGTCATACCAATGGTGACTTTCTCATTACCGTTGCTACGGCGGTATTAACCAGTTGTTTGCTAGTTGCGGCGATCGATCGGGTATTTCTGATGTCGGCAATTGCCGCGTCGGTACTATTGAGCGATGGGATGCTGGCGCTCATCCTGACGATCGGGTTCCGTCTGGGTGTGCGGCTGCTCCACGATCGCCTGGAACAGCTAAATGATGACTCACAACGCCAGCAGACAGGAGTAGTTATCTATGGCGCGGGCAGTGCGGGTTGCTTTTTCGCGCAAGCTCTAGCCAAAGAAAGTGGCAAGAAATTAATTTGTTTTGTCGATGACAATCCTGCACTGCAAGGTAAAACCGTTCAAGGTATCAAAGTTTACGCACCAGCAGAGTTGCTCAAGCTCAAAATTAGCGTCGGCTTCGACGAAATTCTCCTCGCCATGCCGTCAGTTGACACCCAACGCAGCCGCGAGCTATCCCAAAGACTGCAAATTCTTGGCGTCCCCGTCAAGACTGTCCCGAGCATCGCCGAAATATTGAGCGGCGAGCTGGCGGTGACTAAAGTTCCGGCGCTCGATATCGAAAATTTGCTCGGACGTCCAGCCATCGCCGCCCGTCCCGAACTCCTGCAACACGATATCACCGATCGAGTCGTCCTCGTCACTGGCGGCGGTGGATCGATCGGTTCGGAACTCTGTCGGCAAATTGCCAAGCAGCAGCCCAAAATGTTACTCGTGTATGAGTTACATGAGTTTGCGCTCTATCAGATGGACATGGAACTGAGCGAGCGGTATCCCCAGCTTCACAAAGTCGCTTGCTTGGGTTCGGTGACTGACGCTCAAACCCTCACCCGAGTGCTTCGCAAGTATAGCGTGCAGACGGTTTATCATGCTGCTGCTTACAAACACGTCCCGATCGTCGAAGCCAACCCGATTTCGGGGATGATTAATAATATTTGCGGGACGCTGACGGCGGCGCAATGCTCGATCGAGTGTGGAGTGTCAAAATTTGTGCTGATCTCCACTGACAAAGCCGTCCGTCCGACGAATATCATGGGCGCTACCAAGCGGGTTGCCGAACTCGTACTTCAAGGTTTAGCCGATTTACCCAATCACGATACCTGCTTCACGATGGTGCGGTTTGGCAATGTCTTGGGTAGTAGCGGTTCTGTCGTCCCCCGCTTCAGTGCGCAGATCGCTGCTGGCAAGCCGATTACTCTAACTCATGCCGATATTACCCGCTACTTCATGACGATCCCCGAAGCGGCGACTCTAGTCATCCAAGCCGGGGCAATGGCTAGAGGTGGGGAAGTATTCCTGTTGGATATGGGCGAACCCATCAAAATCTACGATTTGGCAGTTCAGATGATTCGCTTAGCTGGACTCGAACTCGATCGAGATGTCAAAATCGAGATTACTGGCTTGCGTCCGGGTGAGAAGATCTATGAGGAGCTACTGATCGATTGCGATGCCGCATTACCCACCGAACATGCGAAGATTTTCTGCGCTCGGGAGGCAAGATTAGCTTGGCAAGAGATCTCGCCACAACTGACGATCCTGCTGGCTGCCGCCGCCGATTGTAAAGTTAATGAATGTGTTTCGGTACTCCACGATTTAGTCCCAGAATATCAACCGATGGGACAATACGCCCGAGTTAAATCGGAAACATTGGCAGTATCGATGGCACTCTCGATCGGTGATAAGTTAAGAAAATCAGAAATCCATCAAGAAGGTAAAAAACAACTGTCTAATGGATCGATCCAATCTAATTCCCAAGATTGGGAGAAAGCAGCGTGAATTAATTGATAGTTGATAATTGATAATTGATAATTGGGCGTTGCTGATTTAAGGTATGATTTGTCCTCACCCCGTCCTCGCATGGGCTTCTGGCTCCCCTCTCCCAAGAAAACCAACATCTACAAAATCGATTTTGTGGATGTTGGTTTTTGCTCCTCTCAACCCAACCTATAGATAGCCTTAACGAGTAAGGATCTTAGCCAAAACCATCCATAGGGGTGAAGATTGAATCGCTACAATCACAAGTATCCAATAGGCTGATATGTGGTACTGTACAGTAATTATCCGCACTATTATAAAACCAATTATTAAAGCAACAGAGTACAAAGTCAGCGCCAAATTATAAATTTTCTTGGCCTCCGTTGTTGGCTGTAAGATCGGATAGCCAACTTTGGTGGGATCGGGTTCCCATAGACTCAATCCGACTAAAGCTATCCCCGCAATGATGCAAATTATTAAAGAATTGGTTCTACTTTCTTGAGTGATTTCGATGACTAGTGCGGCGATCGTTGCGATTAAACTCCCTTTTTTGTCGTAGATCCCATTCGTCAACATCCAATCTCTAAATAATCTCGTACTATAGCCAACTTCTTGAAAATGTCGAAGGTAACACAATAATCTACGACTAAAGAACATAATTGCAGTCGCAGAAATTATCGCTAGAGATAAAGCTGTTCGCATAAAGATCGAGAGAATTAATGGGAGTGCGATTTTGGTAATTAATCTTAGTGTTCCCTCAAACTATTGAGAAATAATACCGCCCAAATATCTTGTAGATACTTGGTATTTTCGATAGCATAAAAAAATTTGAGATCGTCAGGAACTGAAAATATCGGCACTAAAAACAACCTCGATCGAACTAATATTCGGTCGAGATCGCTTTTTATTAGCTAGACGTACTTCTAACATCGAGATCGTGGCGCGGCAACGATCTCGATCGTAATCTCGATCCAGCTTGCGAAACTACAACTATTAGAAGGTAAACGTCGTCCGCAATGCCCCAATTACCGCGCCAGTACTATTGGCATCTTGATTGGGTGCAGTTAGATAAATAATCCCCGGCGTGATACTGATACTGTCACTGACTTTGAACTGATAAAAACCTTCAATGTGCAGTCCTGCTTTTGTATCGGTAGTATTGACACCCGTGAGCGGATCGATCCCCGAAGATGTGACTCGCGGCTCTTGTCCGATGAGGAACCCAGCGAGATTACCTTTACCACCAAAATCTGGTGCCGCCGCAGTTACCGCCCAGTTCCAGATCTGCCGCTCGCCTCCAGGCGCTTGGTTTTGCGTGTAGCCAGCCCAACCGCCGAGAGCGAACTGGGGAGAGAGTTGGAACGAACCCTGCACGCCAAAATTATCGCTGGTACTATTAATACCGCCACTAAACGGGTTGGCGTTGTTACTGCCAGTACCAAAATCGGAATTATAGCTTTTGGTATAGGTCAAAGCGAGTTTGGAATTGTCCCCTGTCTTAAAAGCAACCTGAGCGAGCGCACCGTAGCCACCATTAAACAAACCAAAGCCTAACCCTGGATTGTTAGCTTGACGCGCTAGATACCCCAAGCTAACTTCGAGCGAGTCGTTCAATTTGTGACGCACCCCTACGCCAGCACCCTGAATGGTGTAGTAAATCGAGGGACGGTTGGCAAAAGCCGAAATCGCACCGCTGTTGCCATCGCCGTCAAAGTAGGGATTGATGGTATCGGTAAAGTCATCTGCTGCGCCAGCATTAGCAATAACTGTGACTAGAGTTTGAGGGCTGAGGGGAAATTGATATTTGAGCGCGTCGATACTGACCGTGGGACTAGCGGCAACGCCATCCGTCCAAGACAAGCCTCCTTCTGGAGTAGCTACCGCTGTAGTACCAGCCCTGGGACTTTGATTGGCTGAACCCATGCCGCCAGCTTGCAGACGAGCGGTGAGGGTACCGCCACCAATATCGCTCAATAATTCGAGTCGCGTCCGTTGGCCGAAAACGACATTGTTACTGTAATCGCCAGATATACCACCCGTTGCGCCAAATACTACCGACCCTTGCAGTTTGGTAGTGGTGGAAAATTGTTGCTTGTCGATCTGCTCGATCTTTTTGTCTGTTTCTGTTGCCCTGCTATCAATTTTGTTAATTTGCTCGCGCAATTCTTGATTCGATTTGCGTAATGCTTCAACTTCCTCACGGGTGATGCTCGGCTCGACTGGCGCGGGCGCAGGTGGGGGCGTTACTGGTGCTGCGGGTGGAGGAGGTGTTTGGGTCATCACATCAGTGGGTGATGTGGTGGGTGCGGTAGAAGTA
>NZ_JANLWO010000384.1:0-3193 GCF_031364565.1 Chamaesiphon sp. OTE_20_metabat_361 | reverse complement strand
GGCGATCTTGGTTATGTTGCTTCGATCGACGATAAAAGTCACACTGGGGCGGCTTGGCTGCGATTGTGGCTGGGGGAAGAGAAAGGGTTTGGTTATGTCAACGATGAGATTCCAGAGTTGGCAATTGCTGTTTTGCCAGATTATCGCGGACAAGGCATTGGAACTAAATTATTGAGGCACATTTTAGGCACAGCCAAGATAAATTATCCAGCGGTAAGTCTGAGTGTTCAAGCGAATAATCCAGTTGTGCGGCTGTATGAGCGGACAGGATTTATGAAGGTTCCAGGGAGCGAAGTTGTGAATCGAGCGGGTGAAGTGTCGTTCAATATAGTGTATGAGTTTGTACGATCCTAGTACCTGCCATCCAGATAACAATCCGAATACACATCAATCGATCGAAATTAGCTGTAATTTAGCGATCGACCGAACCCATAATGATATCGATACTACCGAGAATCACCACAATATCGGCGACTTTGACTCCTTTGAGTAAATGGGGGAGAATTTGGAGATTATTAAAATCGGCAGAGCGAATTTTCCACCGCCAGGGGAAGATATTATCGTCACCGATGATGAATATCCCCATCTCTCCTTTACCAGTCTCCACGCGCACGTAATGTTCGCCTGCGGGAATTTTAAATGTCGGGGCGATCTTTTTACTAATGTATTGGTAGTCGAAACCATCCCATTCAGATTTAGCTCCCGCATCTAGACGGTTAGCCTCCAGACTTTCGTAAGCACCGCCAGGAATCTGAGCGATCGCTTGGCGGAGAATTTTCACCGACTCCCGCATTTCGCCCATTCTGACTCGATACCGCGCCAGACAATCGCCCGCTGTCTCATACTGGACATCCCAATCAAACTCATCGTATCGCTCGTAGCGATCGACTTTTCGCAAATCCCATTTCACACCAGAAGCACGTAACATCGGCCCCGACAGTCCCCAATTAATCGCCATATCCCGACTAATGGTTCCCACCCCTTCCACCCGACGGCAAAAGATCGGATTATCCGTAATTAAACGCTCGTATTCATCAACTTTCGGCGCGAAATAATTGCAGAAATCCGCACATTTATCCAGCCACCCGTAGGGTAAATCTACCGCCACCCCACCGACTCGAAAATAGTTATTATTCACCATCCGGTAGCCCGTCGCCGCTTCCCACAGATCGTAAATCATCTCCCGTTCGCGAAACACATAAAACAATGGCGTACCCGCGCCCAAATCCAACATAAATGGCCCCAACCACAGCAGATGATTGGCAATTCGGTTGAGTTCTAGCATAATCATCCGAATATAACTAGCCCGTTTGGGAATGGCAATATTTGCCAACTTTTCTACGGCATTAACAGTTACGGCTTCATTAAACATCCCAGCGGCATAATCCCAACGGCTGACGTAGGGGACATACATTAAAGTAGTGCGATTTTCGGCAATCTTTTCCATCCCCCGATGCAGGTACCCAATGACGGGTTCGCAATCGACGACATCTTCCCCATCCAGCGTCACGATAATCCGAAAACAACCGTGCATGGAGGGATGATGCGGCCCCATATTGAGTACCATCGGCTCTGTCTTGGTTTCGAGCTGTGCCACGATCGCGACCTCCTGTTGCTACAAATACGATCTGTATCTCTAGCTATCAGTATTTAGCAAATGCTCGGTCGATGTCTTGTAGATTCATCCGATTTTTGGATATTCTATCGATCGAATTGTGGCTGTCGATCGTCGCTAGCGGGGTTGGGCAGGTTTGTTTGAGGTTATCGGTGCGAACGGAAATATACAGCATAAACCTGCCCCTACAGATTGTCATGTAATTAAAAATATTCGATCGATAATATCAACAAATTTGGCTGACAAAAGCTTTGGGCGTAATGCCTTCCAACCGTTTGAAATGGCGATGAAAATGACTCTGATCCACAAATCCAACGATCTTCGCAACTCCAGCAATACTCAATCCGCCTTGGCGTAATAATTTTTTCCCTCGATCGATCCGACATCTCAAAATATACTGATGGGGCGAAAATCCGATCGATTGTTTGAAGCGTTGGGAAAAGTAGTGTGGACTCAGTTGGACTAATTGAGCCAGTTCATGCAAACTGAGATCGCGACTGAGATAAGTATCGATATAGTCTACGACTCGTTCTAGTTGTGCTGGAGCTAATCCACTGTGATAGGTAGGAAGTGCATAATTCTGGACGGAATAATGCTGTAACAGGTGCATTGTCAGCGCATCGAGCATCGATTCTGCATAAAGGCGGCTCAAACAGCCAGGATGTTCGAGTGCGTGTTTGAGCGAGATCCCGATCCGATCGATCGTCGGATCGCTAGTCGCAAAGTGAGGAATCAATTCTAAGGAATCACGCTCTAGAGTTAAATTGAGCGTATCGAGGATGACTTGCGGCTCTAAGCCGACGACAATTGCGCCACCACCGCGATTCCACTCGGCATAATGCCAAGTATCTGCTGGAATGACAACCGTATCCCCGCGCCTGACTATTTCGCGGCGCAATTTACCATCGATCCAGCGTTCGGCGGTAACTGGGGCGGGTAAATCGATAAAAATGCCCAAGCCGTGCTGTTTGGATAAAATATTTGGTGTCGTTCCGGGTGGAAAATAGTCGTAAGCAACGAGCAGATCGTCTAATTGGCTAGAGATACTACTAATCAATGGAGATCGGTCAAAGATTTGCTGGTAGCCAGCTTCCCCTGATGCTTTAAAATCTACAATCGTTGATGGTCGATCGGACATAAATTCCGCACTCCGCATTTCAACTTTTAAGGAGTAAACTATGATAACCACTCAAGCTCAAATCATCGAACTAGAAGAGCGGCTCAGACAAGCAATGCTGGGTTCTGATGTCGTCGAATTAGATGCCTTAATTGCGCCCGAACTGCTGTTTACAAATCATCTAGGGCAACTTGTTAGCAAACAGGAAGATCTTGATGCTCACCGCTCTGGACAATTTAAGTTTACCGAACTTACACCATCAGAGCGACAGATTCAACTGAATAACGGGTTCACCGTTGTTTCTGTTTTAATGCACATAGTCGGCAGTTATGTAGACTTAATGAACGGACGATTAGAGCTCAGAAGCGAATTGGAAAAGGGAACAACTATTAATATCACTTTTCCTCAACAAAAATAAAATATGGACAAGAAAATATTATTAATCGAAGACAATGTAGATG
>NZ_JANLWO010000591.1:0-3702 GCF_031364565.1 Chamaesiphon sp. OTE_20_metabat_361 | reverse complement strand
GTTACTTACCTGGTTTCCAAATATAGAATGGATGCAGCAAATCGTCGGCTTTTTGAGTCCGATTACCGATCCTTAACTCAACCTCTTTCGATTTGTACCGCCGATCGGTCCACTCGATCTGTCGCCGATTATTGCGATCTTTGCCTTACAATTTGCCATGCAGGCATTGACTTTGCTTGGTTAACAGGTATTAGATCGCTCGATTCCCGCTCGATAATCGCCAGTAATTATCATTCCGATCGCACCACCATTAACCGACACTGCTAACGTGACAACTACAACGCTAATTTATATTGCTTTACTGCTATTGACCTGCGTCGGAGTAATTGGATCTGTGGTACCCGTGATGCCTGGGCCAATTTTGATTTTGGGTGCGTCGATCGGCGCGGGATGGCTATATCACTGGGATAATGTCACAGTTTCATTAATTGTCTCCAGCGTCGTCTTGGTAATGTGTTTCGCGATCGAGCAGTTATCGGGCATCTGGGGTGCCCAAAAAGCTGGTGCTAGTCATTGGGGTCAAATTGGTTCGATCGTCGGTCTGCTGCTCGGATTCATTGGGCTGCTGCCAGCTTTACCAGTTGGTGGCCCCTTAGTCGGGTTGTTTTTTGGGCCATTTATCGGCGCGGTTGTCGGCGAGTTGTGCTATCCCCGTGAGGTTGCCGTTGGCGAACGCGTGAGGATCTCTGTCAAGGCTGGCGTGGGTATCGTTCTCGGCTCGGTTATCGGTTTGGTTATCCAAGGTTTGCTTTCCCTGTTTGCGGCGATCGTGTTTGCTACTACTACTTGGCATTTAGGATTTGGCAACATTGGTTAGAGTTTACCAATCTTCACCTCGAATACTTATGGGCTGCATGTAAATTGCACCCGATAAGAATAGAGAACTGGCTTATCTTTATCGATGGCTGGGCGACTTTTGTCTACTTCAGTTGCCTCAGCAAATCCCGCTGTCACCGAAGTAGCTAGCAGTTTTTTGTTGGCTATGGTAGCCGGATCGCCATCGACGTAAGGTTTTTCATTTTCTAGGATTGGCGAAATACTATCACCAGTAATCGGATCTTGCCCTTGACTTAATTTATCAAAGGCTACCATCATCACAATGAATGGGGGTTGCTTAACTTTTGGACAAGCAAAGTCTGGTGGGTACTTTTGGCTGATTAATTTTGGTGGATATACTTTGAGATTGGGATATTTTTTGAGGTAATATTGCAGCTTGGCATTGGCAGCTTTGGTGTATTTACCATAAAAGCCGCCAGCACTGTCCCCTGTCGCGCTAGCTGGCTCAGTTGGAGTCGCTGGAGTGGAGTTAGGCGGGTTGGTATTAGTTCCTGGTAATGCTCCTGACGATCGCTGTCCTGGGCGATTGTTAGGGCTATTTGCTGGCGTCCGTGCGGGCGGATTGTTGCCACCATCATCATCTGTCTCGGCATTTGGCTGTGGCGTCACCAATTTTTGAGATTTTTTGGCTGGTGGTTTATTTGGCACTGGTGATGGTCTGGGAGTAGCATCTGTCCGGCTCGGTGGCTTCGGAGATTTGGGCGGGGAGCTGAAAATGGCATTGGGATCGAACAGCGGACTTACTGACTGTTTTCGAGGCGCTGCCTTGCGTTTTTTAGTGGCTGGTGGCTGGAACAGTGTGCCGTCAGAAGGACGTAGTGGTGAGAAGGGGATTGTCTGTGGTGCCGTCGAAAATTTGGTGGCGGGCGGTGGCGTTGCTGGGCTGGGGGCGACGCTGGGAGTTGGTGATGGGACAGCCTGGGGCGTGGGGGCAGGGGGTGCTTGCGGGATGCGCTGGAGTTCGCTGGGAGTTAATTCGACGACCTTGACGGTGGTGGGGCCAGCTTTTTTATCATCGGGTGCCAATTGGGTGAAAAAGGGCAAACCAGCGCCAATCAGGGTATGGAGGGCGAGCGATGCCACGATCGCGATCGCGGTCGGGTCGAGTAAAATGTCTAAAAAGTTTTTGCGATCGGAAGATTGGTACATATTAACCGTAAACGTTAACTGTCAAATGTGCAGATTAGGAGACGCTAATCCAACGAAGATCGATTCACAATGCCATCTCTACATCCGCATTCGATTCCCCGATACCTATTCTAAACTACATCATGCGATCGCGAGTCGTTCTCCATGGTGTTCGATGGACACTGGGCGAATTGCGACATTTTTTGTCATAATTATTAAGACATCTTAAATTTTTTGTATATTGTCACCAATGTTCGCAGCAGTTAAGTCTTTTCGACATAATCCCGTCCGTTGGCTGAAGCGTCGCTATCTGCGGTGGGTAGCACTGAGCTACTGGAGCTATCGCTGGCTGATAAGTCGGGGAATCGATCGACAGTTTGCCCAGGTGCAAATTTGGCGGGTAGCGGCGGGTTTCGATCTGGCGGCGTGGTTGCTCGCGATCGAAGATTCAGTTAAGCCAGAATACTGGGGCATGATGTAATTACTGCTGCTGTTGACGAGCAGATCGGCGGATCCAGTGACATAACCTACGGTGTACATACATCTTTTGTTAGAAGCGAAATCCCTCGGAATCCCCCTCAATCCCCCTTAGAAAGGGGGACTTTAAGAGCAAGCTGCAAGGTTGCGCTGTCTTGTCTCGCATAGGGGAACCCGAACAGTTCGCGCATCCGCTTTTAAGGGGGTTGGGGGATTCAGATCTAGAAACGGAGCAACAGCCGACTTGTCGGTACGCGGTAGATGACATAACTGGGGACGAGGTTGCGATTCATTAGTGAGCGTGTTTTTAAGGTTGATATGATACTTCTCAATGATATTCCTGCTCCTGCGTTCAGCTCTCCTGGGCGCTCGACTGTCGTGACAGCTTTGGCACCGATGCAGGATGTGACCGATGTCTGTTTTATGAATACGATCGCCAGTTATGGCTGTCCTGACTACTTTTTTACAGAGTACTTTCGGGTAAATGAGACTTCGCGGTTAGAAAAACCGATTTTGAGAGCGATTACCGAAAATACTACAGGTCGCCCGATTTATGCTCAAATGATTGGGGAGAGCATTCCCGATTTGGTGCGGACTGCGAAGTTATTAAGCGATTATCCCGTGGCTGGCATCGATCTCAATATGGGTTGTCCGGCACCTAAAATTTACCGGAAACGGGTCGGTGGGGGACTATTGCGCGAGCCGGAAAAGATCGATCGGATCTTGGGTGAGTTGCGATCGGCGATCGATGGTCGATTTACAGTTAAAATGCGGATTGGGTTCGAGGATACCAGTAATTTCGATCGGGTGTTGGATTCGATCGATCGACACGATATCGATTTACTCAGTTTACACGGTCGCACGGTCAAGGAAGGATATCACGGCAACGTTCACTACGATCGGATCGCTCACGCGGTACAACGTTTACGCTGTCCGGTGTTGGCAAATGGTAATGTTACTTCTGCTGCTAGTGCGATCGCGATTTTAGCCCAAACTCAGGCGGCGGGAGTGATGATCGGCAGATCGGCAATTCGCAATCCCTGGATTTTCAAGCAAATTCGGGAAGTATTAGCGGGCGAGCCGATGTCTACAGTGACGCTGGCTCAAGTGCGAGATTATATCGATCGGTTATACCAGATGCCCAAGGTACAAGCAGTCCAGTCAAAATCGCGCATCAGTCACCTGAAGTTGTATCTCAATTACATCGGACAAGGTGTAGATCCAGATGGAAATTTCTTGCGAGATATGCGACGAGCGCAA
>NZ_JANLWO010000332.1:0-2460 GCF_031364565.1 Chamaesiphon sp. OTE_20_metabat_361 | reverse complement strand
GTGTCTAACTACCGACCTGGGCATTAGGACATTAGGATAAGGGTGCTAGATATCTAGGTAGGTCGGCGCAAATATTTGTCAGATCGAAAAAGCCTGAAACCTTGATGGTGGGCAGTGCCCACCCTACGCGTCTACTGATTTAATCTATGGCAACCAAGGGTACTGACGAAAATTAGGCTGACGTTTTTCCAGGAATGCTTGCTTACCCTCAGCACCTTCCTCGGTCATGTAGTAGAGCATAGTGGCATTCCCAGCCAATTCCTGCAAGCCAACTTGCCCGTCACAATCGGCATTGAGTCGTCCCAGTAGTCGTCCCAGTAGGGTGGGCACTGCCCACCACATGGGTTTCAGGCAATTGGTGTCTAACTACCGACCTGGGCATTAGGACATTAGGATAAGGGTGCTAGATATCTAGGTAAGTCGGCGCAAATATTTGTCAGATCGAAAAAGCCTGAAACCTGGATGGTGGGCAGTGCCCACCCTACGCGTCTACTGATTTAATCTATGGCAACCAAGGGTACTGGCGAAAATTAGGCTGACGTTTTTCCAGGAATGCTTGCTTACCCTCAGCACCTTCCTCGGTCATGTAGTAGAGCATAGTGGCATTCCCAGCCAATTCTTGCAAGCCAGCTTGCCCGTCACAATCGGCATTGAGAGCGGCTTTGAGACAGCGAATCGCGATCGGACTTTTGGCTAAGATCTCTTGCGCCCATTCGATGCCTACTGCTTCTAGTCTGTCCACAGGCACCACCGTATTGACTAAACCCATATCGAGTGCGGCTTGTGCGTCGTATTGACGGCACAGATACCAGATTTCTCGCGCCTTCTTTTGTCCGACGATGCGGGCTAAATAGCTCGCTCCAAACCCACCATCGAAACTACCGACTTTCGGCCCGGTTTGACCGAAGATCGCATTGTCAGCCGCGATCGTGAGATCGCAAAGTAAGTGTAAGACATGTCCACCACCGATCGCATAGCCTGCAACGAGGGCTATTACCGCCTTGGGCATCGATCGAATCAAGCGTTGGAGATCGAGTACATTTAGACGCGGAATCCCGTCTGCGCCCTGATAACCGCCATATCCGCGCACGGACTGATCGCCACCGGAACAGAAGGCATATTTACCATCAGTATGGGGGCCAGCGCCTGTGAGCAATACCACGCCGATACTGGTATCTTCCCGCGCATCGCAAAACGCGTCGTACATTTCAAATACCGTCTGCGGACGAAAGGCATTCCGCTTTTCGGGACGATTGATGGTTACTTTTGCGATGCCATCGGCTTTATGATAGAGGATATCAGTATAGGTTTTGACCGATCGCCAGGTAATTTCCATGCTTGGTATGAGGCTCTGAATTAAATTTAGTTTATCAGGTTTAGGCTCTATGCTTGGAGTCTCCATAGACGATCGCCTATTACCCATTACTTATTACCCTATCCCCTATCCATTATCCTTTAAATGACTATTTGGCAAGCGGATATTTCTAGTCGTCCCCAGCAAAATGAACGAGGCGAAACCCTATGGGAGCTAGTTATTTGTGCAGCGGATGGGAGTTGGTATCATACGGCGATTTGTCCGCAAAAACAGGTAAATGCGGAGTGGATTGCCAGTCAGATCCAATTGGCAACTACAGATAATTTGCCATCAGTAATCGAAGTTTTTCGTCCGCAAAGTTGGGGATTAATCCAGACGGCTGGAGCGAAATTAGGTATTGAAGTTGTCGCGACACGGCGGACGGTGGCGCTGAAAAAGTTATTGCAACAACAGGCTCAAAGTTATGCTAATCCTCATTATCAACCGCTGGCGATCGAGTCACCCCCGCCGTTACCGATTCCTGACGATTTAGTTGGGGACAAGTGGCAATTTGTGACGTTAACCGCCGGACAGTTGGTGTCAGATTTTCACGATCGACCGATCCCGATCGTCTCGATGCCAGACTATTTATTACCACCGCATTGGGGTCTGGGTGCGAATGTAGCCATCCCTGGGGTGATTATCTACGGGGGCAGACAGTCGATGCGGTTGGCGCGGTGGGTGGCGGAAACAGCGCCTGTGAGTCTCAATTATTTGGGTGACGATCCGGGGGGTTTGGTTTTGGATGCGGGGTTGGCAGATCGGTGGGTGATGCTGACATTTAACGATCGCCAAGTCAGTCAGGCGGCTAAGCTTTATGCAGCACGGCAACGGCTCGTACATGGGTTGCATTTTCTGTTGGTGACTCCCGATGATTCGGGAGTCACAGATAGTGGGATTTGGTTATTGCAAAGTAGTTGACACTATAATAGCGATTTTATCATTCGATCGAATGGTTAATTTTTAGGAGTTAAGACTGGAGTTAGTTGGAGATTATTTTTGGGAATAGGAATTGGGAGTGGCTGACTATTTAGCTGGATTCGATCTGTTGGTATTAATAATTTTTGCTGACGAGCGGGACTGAAATAATCGGGACTAACTAGATT
>NZ_JANLWO010000286.1:0-3050 GCF_031364565.1 Chamaesiphon sp. OTE_20_metabat_361 | reverse complement strand
CCGTCCCTACTTTACCTAGTTTACTCACAACGCCATTTGATACGCGATCTCTGAGGCGAAAAACTTTAACTTGTTGACCGATTTCCATTGAACTTAACTGTGATTGATATAATTTCTCCATTCCACAGTGTACCGGAATTCTAGGCTCGGATTAACTTTCTCGTCCCGATCGTTTCGCTGAAATTGGCTGCTATTAATCTCACCTTAGCGCAAATCCCCGAGTGCTGGCGATTACCGACCGTAGGATGCCAACGCCAACGATCGTCTGTGGCAGGCGATCGAAATATGTCAGACTGGTAACATATTTCATCTGTCGATCTCATCATGACTACCAGACGTAATTTCTTGTATTTAGTCGGCGTCGGTGCAGCGGGCACTTGGTTGGGGGGTGTCGATAATGCTAGTTGGGCAGCTCCCGTCGCTACAACTGCCGCTACCAATTCATTTACACTACCGCCCTTAACTTACGACTACAAGGCGCTAGAACCCCATATTGACGCCACCACGATGAAGTTTCATCATGACAAGCATCATGCCGCTTATGTCAAAAATCTCAATGCCGCAGTCAATAAATATCCCGAACTCAAAACAAAAACGATCGAGCAACTGCTGACTAGTCTGAACACCTTGCCCAAAGATATTCAAACCACCGTCAGAAACAATGGTGGCGGTCATTACAACCACACAATGTACTGGCGAATTATGGCACCAAAAGCTGGCGGCGCGCCGACAGGTAAGATCGCAGCGGCAATCGAGCAGCAGTTTGGCAGTTTCGATACCTTTAAGTCTCAATTTAATGCGGCGGGTACCAAGTTATTTGGGAGTGGTTGGGTATGGTTGGTGAATGACAAAAGTAAGCTCAAAATTATTACTACCCCAAATCAAGACAGTCCGATCTCTAGAGGTCTTTACCCCATTATGGGTAATGACGTGTGGGAACATGCCTATTACCTCAACTATCAAAACCGCCGCCCCGACTATTTAGCCGCTTGGTGGAATGTGATTAATTGGCAACAGGTAAATCGTCGCTTCGAGCGATCGCTCAAAGCTTAACACAGTGGCTAATCTCTTACTATCGATCGCCTTATTTACTAACTCCCGATGAATAGCAACGACCTCGCCCACTACATCGAAGCGACAGATGGCATCGGTAAATCCTGGCTACTAGTACAGTTACGCTTGCAAAAGCTAGCAGAAGCCAAAGCCGATTTGTCGATCGAGGAATACAATCGGCAAATAGAAGACATTCACCAAGATCTAATGAATCTCGGTGAATGGTGGATCGGCATTGAAGATGATGTATTTTAGACAGTAGGTCGTGATTTTCAGGCTGTTACCGAGCAGGGTCAAGACATTGCCTCTACTCGGTTTAATAGACCTCCTGCGACCGTAAAAACAAAATCTTTTCTATTGCTTTCCTCCATAATTTCTCCTAAAGCCTAAAGCCTAACCCCTAACTAATTCACTGTTTGATTGAGTGATTTGTAGTCTTGTTCTTTTTGCAGCCAATCGCGACCGAGTTTAATCGTCACATCAGAGTACAGACTGCCAGAACTATCGACTTTGACTTCGCCAAATCCTAATAAACTAGCTAAACCCTCAGCAACGATCGGATTACCTTTTTGAGCGATAAATTGAGTAGTGGGGAGATCTTCCTTAATTTTGAGATTATTGTCGAGATGCACGTTTTGATAACCTGCTTTATTCAACCTTTTGATAAGTCGAGCAGTAGCATCGGGGAAATGACTGGTATCTTGAATATTGACCCGCAGATTTTCAGCGTTAGTTTGCTCTAAGGATATTTGACCGTGGTCGAAGTACCGCGCCATCATGTTTTGGATCCCTTTCTGGTCGGCTAACCAGTAGCTCGTACCATGTTTACCGTCGCCATTATAGTCTCCTGGCATCATCAGCATTTGCATTTTGGACTTGCCATTTTGCATCGAAAATCCGCCTAATGCCAGCAATTCTTCGACGGTAAGATTGGTATCGACCTGGTGCTGAATGACTGTAAATAGCTGCGGAATTCGCGTAATCGTCATGGGGTTGAGCGATTGTTCGAGTAATGCTTTAACGACCATTTGCTGGCGTTGCATCCGACCGATATCGCCATTAGCATCGTGGCGGTAGCGGAGCAATCCTAGGAGTTTCATCCCATCGAGATGTTGTTTGCCAGCCTTGAGATTGACATAGAAATGTTGGGAGTCATCTTGATATTTGATATCTTTAGGCACCGTTACCGTTACCCCGCCGAGTTCGTCTACTAGCTTGGCAACTCCCAGATTATTGACGCGAATATAGCGATCGATCTTCACCCCACCCAAAATCTTGCTTACCTCCAGCGCTGCGGCTGCAGGGCCACTTTCTTGGTCTACGGCATTAATCTTTTCGGTACCGCGTCCCGTCCGCTCGATCTTGGTATCGCGAGGAATCCCCATAAAAGTCGTGCGTTTGGTCATCGGATCGAAGCGCAGCAGCATGATCGTATCCGATAAGCCGTCGAGGGAATCTACCTCCGCATCATAGCCAGTTTTTTTGCGCTCTTTGCCATTGCTATTCTTGACATCAGAAATATTAGTTTTAATTCCGAGTAAAAGAATATTGACTGGTTGAGAAACTTCTGGTACTTGTAATAAATTTCGGGAGAAAGCCTCCCGACCGTTTTGCTTGAAAAATGCTTCATCTGCTGCCGAGAGTGTCCGCTGTTGCAGTGGTGCAGATGTCAGTGAAACCGCTAAAAAAGCCCCCGCAGCAGCCGAAAACGCGCCGATACTACCGAGTCCCAACCACAACCATAAGGCTACTCTGCTGCGCTTTTTAGTAGGCTGACGACGCACCATTTGCGGATTGGGATTATTTGATTTGCGGTGTTGTCGATCTGTTTTTCTAGCTTCCACTTTACTCACGATTTATTAGGGGTGGGTGGGGTTTAATGATTGCGGGTGCAGTTAACGAGCTTGGGGATTTAGGAGTTGCTGCAATACCAGCAGCCGCAGGGTTAAGCTTACACTAAATTGTTTGGCTTGCCAAAATGCGTTCTGTCATTTTAA
>NZ_JANLWO010000577.1:0-3996 GCF_031364565.1 Chamaesiphon sp. OTE_20_metabat_361 | reverse complement strand
GCACTGCCCACCAGTAGAAAGAGAGTAGGGTGGGCAGTGCCCACCATCTAGGTTTCAGCAATAGCTAATGCGATCGAGTCTCAATATTCTACTACTCTAATCGTCCAGATTATCGGTCGTAATTATTCATTAAAAAAGACTGCATGGAAATTAATTTTCGGCAGTCTTTTTTATCGGTCTAAAATATAATAATCTATGAATCAGAACCAGTATCGCGGCTGTTAGTTTGAATATAGAGAATAATCAAAAAAATCGTCGGTACGAGGACAAATAAAAGGCTGGCGACAAAACCCAAATCGTTAGTTTGCATAAGAGTAATTCCTATAAAGTATTTTTATTGAGTGCCTATACTAGAGTATCATTTCCAGCGAAGGTCTAGACAGCGAAGTAAAGATTTAACATCCTCGACCTGAGTCTACTAGAGTTGGGAAGGCGACGATCGCCTCCAGCAACCAGAGAGGAGCGAAGATTCCTCACCAGCGACTTGGAGCCAAAGCTAAGGCTTGGTATTGACAGAAACAGCGCCATTAACTAGGGTCTGACATGCAAGGCGATAGTTAGCAGGCTTCTTTGCCAGTTTGCGGTTCTCGAAATCAGTCCGGGGCGAGAGATTTTCCATCCCTTCCACAATCTCCACGCCACACATCCCACACTGACCGTAGCCACCACAGTTCATGAGCTTCCCTTTGAAGGTATAGATATCAATTTGGTTTTGAACCGCCTTCTCGCGCAGATTTGACCCCATTGCGATGACAATCTCCTTGTCCTCTTTGATAAATTTAATCGAACTCATCTCGATACCCCTAAAATAATTTATGTCCTATTAAGGATTATTAAGATATTTGGCAGTTTTGCCAAGGGGGTAAAGGTGGGGAGTTCGATCGCCACGGACATAAACACAGGCACATCTCAAACTCGGAAAGTTGCGATCGAACTCCCCTCACCCCCTGATTCCTCTTACTGCGGCAACACCGTCGCCGTGCGCAGATTCGCCAGAGCGCGATTATAGTTGAGCACTGCCGTGATGTTATTGCCCCGAGCGGTAGCAAGGTTGGTTTGCGCCACGATGACATCAGTTTGCGTACCCACCCCAGCTTGAAAGCGCAGACGGGCTAATTTGAGACTTTCTTCGGCTTGTCTGAGGGCTTGAGCGGAGGTGGCGATATTTTTTTGGTTAGAGCCGAGGCTAAAGTAAGCTTGTTCTACTTGAAACCGAATTTGATTTCTGGTCGTTGTAAACTGGTTTTCAAAAATCTGTTGGCTGACTTTTTCCCGATTGGTATTGGCGGCGGCGGCACCCCCATCGAAGAAGTTCCAGCTCAACTGAACGCCTACGCTGTAGTTATCTTGCGCGGCAGTAGAACTACTGATGCTTTTGCCCAAACCGTAGCTGCCTACCAGATTGACCTGAGCGGAATCTGCTGAGGCGGCAATAATTTCTTGCTGTTGACTGATGCGACGGAGGGACAGTTGTTGCTCTACTTCCGGTCGATTTTTGTAGGCGAGGATGATACTGTCTTCGAGGGAATATTGCCAAGTTCCTAGCTCGCGGACGGGATCGGCGGCGGTAAATTCCGTATTTTGATCGACGACGAGTATTTGCGCTAGATTTTTGCGGGCGGTTTGCTGTTGCGCCTGAGCGTTGGTGAGATTTTGATTGGCGGTACCGAGTTGGACTTGGGCGGTGAGGATGTCAAATCTCGTCCCTACTCCAGCACGCTCTTGGAGTTGTGCGTCGTTCAAACTGCGAGTGGCGTCGGTGACTGATGCTTGACTGATTTTAATCGCGGAATCCGCAGCTTGGAGATCGTAGTAAGCGGCGATGACTTGTCCGCGCACTAGTTGTTCGACACGCACCAGATCGAGTCTGTCAAACCGAACTTGTTCTTCAGCCGCGCGAACGCTACTTTGATTACGACCTGCATCGAGAATCGTGTAATTGGCAGTGATACCGCCATTAATGCCAGTACTGCTAGAGGTACTGCCAGGAATTTGCGGCTGCTCGCCGATTAGTAATGGCGATCCAGAAGTTGTAATCCCTGTATTTGACAATCCGACTCGCACGGCTTGAGAGGCTTGGGCAAGATTAATCCCTTGACGATCGCGCTCGACAGTCAAGCGTGCGGCTTGGACTTGGCGATTGTTGCGGAAGGCGATGTCGAGCGCTTGCTGGAGGGTAATCGATTGGCGTCCGGTAATCTGCACCTGACTCCCGGTGTTGGGGAGGTTGAGATCGTTAGGTAGCTGAATATTGGTAAAAGTTGCTGGCGCGGTAGTATTTTGGGCGATCTGGATCGAATTGTCATGTCTAGAACTGGTGTCGGTCGAGAGTTGGAAGTGTTGCTGTCTGCTAGCAACGTCAACCGCTGCGGCGCGGGCAGTTTCCGTCCGGATCGTTCCGCTCAGTAGCGCGATTGTCATACACATTATTTGCCATCCGGTAGTCGTCTGAGGCGCTGCGGGTGAGATTCCGATCGGCTGACACTGAGTGTGACTACTGAGTTTGAGGTTCGATCCTGGGATTGGTCTATTTAGCATGTGGATTAATTTAATTTCAGAGTTATCATCGGCGATGAGTCTAGAAAACTGCTGTCAGGTTTGGATCTCGATCGATTACCGCCCGTATACAAGCTGATATAACCGTCCGCTCCACTTACCACCTATTCGCCCCCGCCTCTATTTTCCCCTAATTTTTCGAGAAAATCATAAATTCCGTCAACTGGTACTACAGAAACTTGCAATTTTGCTGCCAATTGCTCGATCGTCACATCATCCAGAAACTTCGCTTCGTCGTGTTTGAGCATCACACTGGGAATGAGCACTCGATCGCCCAAATCTCGACCTGGCAACTCCTGCATCAGATCGTACCCAGTCAATAGTCCCGTGACTGTCATCTGTTGCCCCCAATATTGGCTGGCGATCGCCACTAAATTGACCGTTAGACCTGGGATCGTATTTAACTGCTTAACGATCGGTTGGAAGGCATTTTCGACGGCATTGCCGACTACCCAGGTGCAGGTATGCGGCGGCTCGATCGCGGTCACGTCCCAGTCGGCGATTTCTTCAGCAAATTCATCGAGAAACCGCCGAATCGAACCGACTCCATTGCCCAGTTGGGGATAGTCTTCGTAGTAGTCGCTTGGCGGCAATTCGACGCCTGCAATCAGATACCACTCATCAGCTAACCAGACGAAAGTCGAGCCAAATTGGTGCCGAAATTCTTGCTGCAATGCTTCGACTTGGGCAATAACAACTTGGGCAATTTCCGGCGTAACAGGCGCAAGTTCGGCGAGGTTGGGACGAAAGCGCGTCAAGCCGACGGGAACGACGGCAACAGAAGCCACTGCGGGAGTATCGCCATGATGGAAACTTGCCAAATCGCGGATGGTGCGATCGAGATGCACCCCGTCATTAATTCCTGGACACAGCACTACTTGGGCGTGAATTTCGAGGCGATGGGACTGAAACCACGCTAATTGATTCATGATTTCGCCCGCCCGCTGGTTCTTGAGCAGTTGCGATCGAATCTCTGGCTCGGTGGCGTGGACGGAAACATATAGCGGCGAGAGCCGCATCTGAGCGATCCGATCCCATTCTTTGGTCGTGAGATTGGTTAAAGTCAGGTAACTGCCGTATAAAAAACTCAACCGATAATCATCATCTTTAAAATATAAAGATTCGCGTTTTCCGGGAGGTTGCTGATCGATAAAGCAAAACGGGCACTTATTGTTGCACTGTATCAGCCCATCGAATAATGCCGACTCAAATTCTAGTCCCAAATCCTCATCGTAATCCTTCTCGATCTCGATCTGATGGGACTTGCCCTTGGCATCGAGTACTTCTAAATCCAAAGTTTCATCGCTACATAAAAATTGATAATCGATCAAATCTCGCGGCTGTTGACCGTTGATTTTCACCAATCGATCGCCAGAGGTAAAACCGATTTCTGCCGCGATCGAATCAGGAATCACTCCTGTAATTATAGCCGGACGGATC
>NZ_JANLWO010000199.1:0-2465 GCF_031364565.1 Chamaesiphon sp. OTE_20_metabat_361 | reverse complement strand
GATCGATCTCATTTATGACATGAATATCGATCGGGTGATATTGAGAATCGATCGTTATTAGATCGATCGCGATGGTTTGGCTCGATTACCTACGGCACGCTACGCGAACAAATATGAATAATGTTCGATTGCTTAGGTATTTTCTAATTGCGATTCGGCAGAGCCGACGCTACGCGAACGGAGGGATTGTAATTGTTCAATCGATAATTCAGTAATTCGGGCAATCGTCTCTAGAGGAATATTTTCTTTAAGCATTCTCAAGGCAATCACTTGTCGATCTTCTTGCTTGCCTTCCTGTTTAGCCGCTTGAATCTTTTCCAAATATAAAGGTGATAACTGCATAATTAAATCCCGATCCTCCGGTTGAATATTGTCCTGACTCTCTAACGTCACCTTCAAGTTGCTCAGTAACTCCAGCGTATTCTGGCGATAAGGATGTCCCTGGGGTAATTCGGTCACTTCCTCAATCGCTCGCCTCTGCACCCCCTCCTTACCTAATATTCTAAACCACTGTCTTGACGCGCTAAACCGCCGGGAAACCCGGCGAGCGCGCGTCGCAGCGTCTCCGGTGTCCTGGGTAAGCGATGAATCACAATAATCCCTGTCTTCTGTGCTGATGGGAGTAAATAAACACCCTCACCGCGTTCGGCATCTAAACTAGCCCCCAGACTCATTAAAATGTTATCCGATAAAGTTGGGGTCAGAATCCATAACATGGGTAATTCATCATCCTTGGGTTCTGGTTGCTTTTTGCGCTTTGCCTCTCGATAGATCTTGGCATGTAAATCGTAGAGCTTAGACATACAAGCACGAATATCGGGCACAGACACCGAATTCCGAAATGGCTCGAAGACAACTAGCTCAGTTACAAATCGAGCTAGTAAACCTAAATCGGTGCGATTGAAATTGTCACCTGATGGCATGAAATAGACATCAACTTCCCTAACTTCAGCAGCAATTTTTAAGGATGGCTCGACCTTACCAAAGGGTGAAAGCAAGTTTTCTAAAAAACTTTTAGCAAATTCATCATGGGCGAAGATTGTCATGCACAGCGATCCCAAAATACTCTGACAGCATTACATATTCGCCAGCAATTATCATCAAAAGCACAATAACTCTTAATCGATTGCGTTCCCAAAGGTGAAAAAGCACCAGAAAATCGAGACAAACCCGCCCATCCTAAATTTTTACAATCACTTTAAAGTTTGGCTAAAATTTCCGCAGCGACTCGATCGCACACACCCGACTCGCCCAACGCCATCCGCATTTGACGATAATCAGCTAGCATCCGATCGCGACATTCTCGATCGAAAATCAGTTCGAGACTTGCTGCTGTAATCCGATCGGGATTAGCATCATCCTGCATCAACTCTGGCACGATCGATTTCATTTCCACGAGATTCGGTGGCGATATGTATGGAATCGCAAATTTAAAGACATTTTTAGCCAACCAAGCAGTTACTCTACTCACTCGATAAATGACGACTTGCGGAATATTAAGTAATGCTAATTCTAAACTAACCGTACCGCATTTAGTAATCGCCAAATCTGCTGCTGATAAAACTAAATCGGCATTTTGGGTGACGAGAGTTGCCTTAATTTGATATGAATCGATCGCGCACTCGATCTCCGATCGAAACTCATCGCGAGAGAGCGGAATCCAAAATCGCACGTTGGGTAATTTTGCCTGAAGTTGTTGGGCGGCTCCAAAGATGGCGGGTAACAAATATTTTAATTCTTGGCGGCGGGAAGCTGGAATCAGTGCTATGGCTACTTCATCGTCGGAAATACCCAATTTATCGCGGGCAATATCCCGACTGGATAGAGTCGCAACCCGATCGATTAATGGATGCCCGACAAACTTGACTTTTGCACCGCGATCGGCATAATATTTCGCCTCTCCAGGGAAAATCGCAAAGATTTTATTAGTAAATTCAACAATGGCATCGCTCTTTTTATTCCCGATCGACCAGACCCATTCTTGCGGCGCAATATAATAAAAAATTGGAATATTAGTTAATTGCTGACTGATATAATTACCGAGTTCTATATTAGAAATTATATAGTCAATTAAGATAACTACATCGGGTGGGGTAGTTTTTAAATACTGTTTAGCAAGGCTGCGGACTTGCCATGAAGGTCGAAGATAAGCCAGTGCTTCCCACATCCCCATCGAACTAATTCCCGTAGTATCGGCGATGATTTTTGCCCCGGCTGCTGCCATTTTACGACCACCGAGCGCGACAATCTCTAGGTCAATTCCTAGTTTATCGGCTAGTCGCCTAAGTGCGGTGACGAGCAAGGCACCTTGAAGATCGCCAGATACTTCTCCTGTACTGATAAAGATGGTTTTCACAGATTAGTGGATAGTGAATAGTGGATAGTGAATAGTGGAAATACGAACCATCCTGTTTTCAGTTTCTTAGAGGGTTTCTGAAAAGGCTTTTCGGTGTGAATCGGAGATC
>NZ_JANLWO010000571.1:0-9513 GCF_031364565.1 Chamaesiphon sp. OTE_20_metabat_361 | reverse complement strand
GTCTTCTACAGCCGCCTGTCCGCTGCCGCCACCGATACAGATAATATCCAAGCGGGGGCAATTGTCAAAAGTCGTATCGGGTAAAACCATCATGCCATCGTCAGTTTTGACTGGCTCTAGCGTTTTCCAAATCCGATGAATTTTGATACCAGGCAGCCCACTAAAAACCTGCTGTGGGCCGATAATATCCAACGATGTCATCCCAGGATAGAATACTAAACCGATGATGTGCTGTGGGGAGTCAGTCATAAATCAATTTCAGGATGATAGTAACAAAGCTGATAATGCCTATACTAAGAGTGAAAACCGATCGCGTATAGTCCTCGTTGGCGAAGCCTCTCCCCTGGAGAATCGGGTACTCTTTTGACACTATGGTTGCTTCCTTACAGCCTCTATTTACGGCGATTACCTCCGGTAGGCTACGCCAACGATTCGGTAAGAGACGAACGAAATTTAAAAGCAGATGTCACGTCAAAACTTGGCGAACACTTCGCAGCCACTCGATCGGGTATTTTTTTCTTCGACCAAATTTACCAGCTAGATCCCAACATTCAGAAAATTCTCAAGGTTGCCCTATCGATCGAGCGTAATCCCATCGCCCGTTATCTCACAGAGCGTCACGCACCTGTACATGAAGGCTTGGTGACATCGCCCAAGGTATGGCAGATAATTTGTCCTCGTGCCGACCACTGGCATGTGATGGCAGGACCAATCGTCGTTCGCGGTCAACTAGTAGGTTCGGTGGGGTGTACTCGCGATAATTCGATGCCCGCTTTCGACACCCAAAATCTTGCCGATTTGAGTGGAATTTGTTTGCACTTATCGATGTGGGCGGCAACAACGCGTTCGCCTAGTGTTTCCGCTGGAAAATCGTCAGCCCCATCTCTCAAAGCCGCGCTATTGACCGCGCGTGAATTGCAAATTGTCGAACTAGTTGCTCTAGGGCGCACGAATGCCGAGATTGGCACCCAATTGTGGATTACTGAAAATTCCGTTAAACAGGCTCTAAAGCGGATGTTTCGGAAGCTGGAAGTGTCTTCTCGTGCTGAAATGATTGCACAACTCTCTGCTGATTAGAATTACTCGATTTATCGGGAATCACCTTAGATGTTCATGAATCGAAATAACGTCTAAGGTCACTCTCATTCGGCTTACTTGCCTGTGTTAACAATTATTTCACAAGATTGCCAATACTACGCCAAGTGATAAAAAGCGTTACCGAATGGAATGCTGCAATTCCGAGATTGCTTATCGCGACAGGATTGTGGAACGTTCCTACGGTTATAGGCGTGGTAAGCTTATAAACGATTTGCATCAGTAAAAGTGCTGCTGTTAGCTTTGGATCGCGAAATACGAGCAATGAAGCAGAAGCAGCAAGAATGCTCAGATAGACCGAAAGAAGGATGCCGCGCGCTGGCGTTGCTTCACCGAAACTTATCTGTATCCCATCGGCATGTGTCGCGAGACCAGCGCAAACTGGAATGAGAACAACAATGTTCAATAGTAGTGAGATTGCAAGCATCGTCTTCATAAACTTTTTTGATTCAATCATTAGATTCTTCCACCACAAATGTTCAGGATTGGGATCTAAGCACAGTAAAATATTGACAGTGACAATATAACCTTTAGATATTGCCACTGTCAATATTGTGTTGAATAGTATGCCTAAATACCATCATGGCGATTTGCGTGCTGAAGAGATTTACTGATGCACGCTTGGTATGCAAAACGAGGATCGATAAACTAAATGATGAATTATTCTCAAAATCGTCGGAAATTGCTGCTGGCGGCTGTATCTATGCCGTTGGCGTGTAGCCTATCGGAGATAATCGCGACTATAGGGGCATCATGAGCAGCTCAGGGAAATGCTACTGTTTCGGCTCAGGCACAGTTTACAAAACTCGAACGGACGTTATCGGTTCGTCTGGGTGTATTTGCACTGAATACCGCCAATGGCAACCAACTAAGCTATCGTGCTGATGAGTATTTTCCAGCGTTGCTGAATTGATGTATGATATGGCGATCGAGATCCAAAAACATTCTTCAAAACAGGATGGAATATTTAGCTACATTTAATAGTTAGCTGGGTATGGGATGGGAACATTCCAGAACTTGAGGTAGTGAATTAGTAATCTAACTGAATGTGCTAGCATTTCTTTTGACTTAGAATAGCAAAGTGTTTTGCGGTGAAGTCGAGCTAAATAGTGTCTAAGTCTCGTATTTTCTCCCTCTACTCTAGTCATATAAGTTTTGCAGATAATCTGGTCTACGTCACGGAATAAATATCGGATAGACTGGCCATCCATCTTTAACTCTCTCAATTGCCCTAAAACCCATGCCATTGACATACATTTTTAGACACTCTCGTTTAACTTCCTGTGCATACCCTTGATGGGATTGATAGGAATCTATGAATTGTCTACCACAATCAACGCATATATGATTCTGTTTACCTGCTTTATGCCCATTCTTATTAACACGAGTTGACTTACATTCAGGACATTCGTTGGCGAAGCCTCTCCCCTGGAGAATCGACTCTAATTTGCTGTTCATTGTTTTTCGCCAACTTTCCTCTCGATCGCTATATCACACATCAATTCAGCAACGCCCCTATTTCTAAGTTTGAGCAAAATCAAGGGTCGCGATCGAACACAATTAGCTCTAATCCAAGTTGCTTTGCTACTTATACTCACAGCGGTTAAAACCGCCGCTTGTTTTGCGAAGTCCGCCTGTCTTGTTGTTTTTTTTTTCGGCGGCGTTTTATGCGGGGGGAACCCCCGCTTAAAAAACGCCAAGACGGGGGGAACCCTAGACATAAAAACGCCGCTGTCTTGAAAAGGTGCTCTACTTGGGGAAACAAGCGACGTTTGCGGGGGAAGCTTCCCCCGCAAAGCTCGCGCCCCTGTTCCCGCACTTTTCGCTACGCGGACTAATATTTCAGTCCGCGTAGGCGGACTTCGCAACATGAACACCGAATTCATTCGGAGGTAATTCTTTGTCGAAAGCTCAACGGCGACAGTTTAGTGTGTTTTTTGAAGAAACGGGAGAAGTGTCCTGCGTCCTTAAATCCCAAGTTAGCAGCTATTTCCTGGACTGATGCCGACGATCGCGCCAACATTGCTTTTGCCTCGGAGATCGTCTTTTCGGCAATCCAATTATTGACCGATTTACCTGTTTTGCATTTGATTACAGTGCTGAAATAGTTGGGATGTAAATACTGTGCCTGGGCATAGTCCTGCACTTGCAGCAGCCGATCGCACTTACCAGTCAGTAGCTCGCGAAAGTGCGCTTCGAGATTGCGCTGAAATGTCAATGTGATGTTAGAGCTAGTTAAAGCTTCAGTGAGTGGATCGTATGCCTTCCAAAATCGCTCTTGAATTTTAAGTAGCAACACCACCATTAAACAGCCGATCGTTTGATACTTATAAGCAGAATCCGAAACTTACTTTTTATCCACAACTAAATGTAGCGACCCACAATACTAAATGCTTGAGACCACAATCATCGTGTTTTTGAAGCCACATTAAGTGCAACTATCCGATCGATTGAGACCACATTAGCTGCAACTGAGACCGAATTATTTGCAACCAGCCCACAATCATAAAGGTTGAGACCACATCAAATGCAACTATAAATTTAATACTTGAAATCAAGTCTCAGACTTAGATTCACCATCCGATCGACAGAGGTAAGTCAATAAACTGGTTGCCAGCGATCGAATCTTGACTTAGATAAAATTACCGAGTTGTTTGCCTGATGAAATGGCGGCTAACCGCTTTGTCTGGGCTTGTTTGGCAGCAGTAAAGAAAACGCCCGTTTTTTTTACTCGTCCCCTAATGGCTGTTAGAATGCGTTCTTTTCCTAAAAGCCTTGCCAGCAATACGTTACAACCCGAAGCCCTCAATGAGGCTTGAACTCATGACCTCTTCATTACCAATGAAGTGCTCTACCACTGAGCTATGAGGGCGTTGGTGAAAGTGGGCCGAGCTGGATTTGAACCAGCGTAGGTCTCCCAGCAGATTTACAGTCTGCCGCCATTAACCACTCGGCCATCGACCCACGTCTTGACATCCTGTACCTGGAGGGAACCTCCAGAGCGGCTGTCGCTTTGTTTCACAGTTACTAATACTAGCACAGCTAATTAAAAATACAAAGCAATTTGCTAACTATTTTTTGAAGCTGTTGACTCCAACTGGGTGAGGAGTCCGCCACAGGCATCTGTCAGCAGGTCGAGCACGTAGTCAAAGCCTTCTGCACCGCCAAAGTAGGGATCTGGGACTTCGGTGTCTGAGTGACGGGTGGCATAGTCACACATGAGCTTAACTTTATCTTGGTATTGTCCTTGGGGGTCGAGTTCGAGAATATTGTGATAATTTTCTCGATCCATTGCCAGGATCAGATCGAAGGCGGTGAAATCAGCTTTGGTAAATTTTCTGGCGCTACCAGTCATGAGCAGATGGCGTTTGGCGGCAGCAGCCTGCATTCGACGATCGGGTTGGCTACCAATATGATAGCCACCAGTCCCCGCCGAGTCACACTCGATCTGGCTGCTCATGCCAGATTCAGCGGCGAGATGATTCATGATATTTTCAGCAGCGGGGGAGCGGCAGATGTGGCCCAGGCAGACGAAGAGGAGTTTCATGGGGAGATGGGAGTGGGGGAGTGGGGGAGTGGGGGAGACTGTGTGACTATTCCGACTCTATTCACTATTCACTATCGACTCACACCTAAAGCCTAAAGCTTCTGAGTCGATCGATCGCATCCAAATAGTCGGGAATTGTCTCTCCTGTGGCGATACAGGCCGATCGATCGACGGAGATTGGATCGGTACCGGAGAATATTTTACCAAACTCGATCGTCTGACCGCGATCGGGTTTCCAGTCGGGGCTGATGAGTCGCAAGTCGGCATCGACTACTGCCCCATCGAAGAGATGTCCGATGCAGAAGTAAACATCTTGGAGGACTTTGGGGACGGAGGGTTGGTGGAGTTGTCCGCGTGAATTGAGGCTGCGGGCGTGGTATTTCGAGCGAGGGAACAGTCCGTAGAGATTTTTGAGGGATGCGGAGATGAGGGGTTTGTCTTTGAGGATCGTCCGCTTGAAGGTGCCGACGGTAATGCGGCAATCTACTTGCTGGAGGAGTTCGGGTGCCCACATGGTTTTAAATCGGGCAGGAGTGGGGGCGAGATTGGGGTATTCGATGAGGGGCAGGGTATCGGCATCGAGAAGTTCCATGCCATCATCGAGCAGGGCGTACAGTCCATTTTTGCTGGCAATGTCGTGGAGGCTCACGGGCGAGCAGACGCCTTCGACGATCGAGATCTTAGCATTGGGGCTGGCTTGCCGGAGCGATCGTAAGATCTCGCCTAAGACGCCCATACTGACTGTGACGGGTGCGGCAACGGGATAACCGAGATTGGGTTTGACGAGAATCTGACGGGCGTTGTGGGCGGATGCTGGGGGTTGGTAGCTGAATGATTTGGTGGTGGCTGCGTACATGTAGGAAAGAAGACGATGGTGAGAGATAGCCCCAGTTGGAAAATTTTGGGGAGAGCGGATTGTGCCCAGAGTGACTGAGTTACAAGACTAAGACTAATGTACCGATCGCGATTAGGCAACCGCCGAGGATGACTTTGAATGTAAGTGGTTCGTGGAGAAATAGTGCCGAAAATACAATTACCATCATGACACTGGATTTATCGATCGGGGCTACCTGGGCGGCTTTGCCGAGCTGGAGTGCCTGAAAGTAAAAAATCCACGAGCAACCAGTGGCAACGCCAGAAATAATCAGGAAAATTAGCGATCGAGTCGAAATTGTGGCAAGCTGGCTGAGGCTACCTTGAGCTAAGACGATCCCCCAAGCGATGAAGACAATTACGGCGGTGCGGATGGCTGTAGCTAAATTGGCATCGACATTTTCAATCCCAACTTTGGCAAATATCGTCGTTAATGCTGCAAAAAAAGCCGAAAGCAAAGCATAAATCCACCAAATATTCGAGCTATTTTCCATGTATTTATCGATCGAGATGGTACTAAGAGCGTCAGGGATGGAATCTGCAATATGGGATAATTACGACAATCCTGCTAGATCGGGGTATCCGGTAAATCTTCCAGATCCTCCGGCGCGTCCGCACTTACCAATTAGCCAACCTAATAATTCCAAATTTTGATAGTCGATCGTTTGTGTTGGCTTGCAGCCCCTATTAGTCTAACCGGATCGTGGTGGCGAGGAGATTGCCTCAGTGTAGTTTTAACAGCAGTATAAGTCTCCAGCTCATTGTCTACTAATTCAGGACTTGCTAGTTGCGAGCCTAAACTAGTCGAAGCCAAGGATAATGCTAGTGCTGTTAATGATGAGACTAATATTATTACTCTAGACACGAGTAGTACCAAATTGCTGTTTGATTTTTAGCTATTTTCGATTTAAAAACATGTCAAATCAAAGCTTTCCAACTACTTATCAGCCACCAGAAACATCTCGTTTGGATTATTTTTACGATCGCCCAGGTACTACACCCGGACAGCTAAATTTAGGTAAAAATGCGCTGCCAGCAGAGTTGGTGCTAATTGACTACGATCGCGATCGAGCCACCAAGGTTAGTATTACTAATCCAGCCGAAATTAGAGATTATCTCAGAACGCATACTGTTTCGTGGATCGATGTTTTAGGATTGGGAAACATGGCAACATGGGATGCTCTAAGTCCGATCTTTAATCTACACCAGATGTTGTTAGAAGATGTTGTCAATGTACCGCAGCGTCCGAAGGTAGAGCATTACCAGGATCAGTTATTGATTATTGCCATTATGGTCGTGCTCAGTCCCGATCGCACTAGCTTTACCAAGGAGCAAGTAAGTTTAGTATTAGGTAAAAATTATCTATTAACGATTCAAGAAGAACCCGAACAAGATTGTTTTCATGGTGTCCGGCAACGAATCGATCTCGATCGCGGGATTATTCGGACGCAAGGCGCTGATTATTTAGCATACTGCTTATTAGATGCGATCGTGGATGGTTATTTTCCAGTTTTGGAACATTATGGAGAACTAATCGAAGATCTCGAAGAAGAAGTCATGCTCCGTCCCGATCGATCGACGCTAGAAAAAATTTACAAAATTCGGCGCGAACTACTCACGATCAGACGGGCAATTTGGCCGCAGCGCGATGCGATCAATTCCTTGATTCGGGATGGTAGCGATCTAATTGGTAGTGAGGTTCAGGTGTATTTACGAGACTGTTACGATCATACTATTCAAGTGATGGATATGGTCGAAACTTACCGAGAGCTAGCGACAGGATTGATGGATGTGTATCTGTCCGCAGTTAGTAATAAAATGAACGAAATCATGAAATTACTAACTGTTGTCTCGGCAATCTTTATCCCCCTAACCTTCATTGCTGGCGTCTACGGCATGAATTTCGATCGTGAAAAATCGCCACTTAACATGCCTGAGTTAGGTTGGTATTGGGGCTATCCTCTTTGTCTGGCTTTAATGGGCATTACCGCTGGTAGTCTGGTATTCTTCTTCTGGAAACGTGGTTGGTTTAAGTCTTCGATGTAGGGTAGGGAGTAGTGAATAGTGAATAGTGGATAGTGGATAGTGGATAGTGAATAGAGCCGGAATAATTGTTCAGTCTCCCAGTCCCCCAGTCCCCCCATCTCCCATGATTCCTCGCATTTTAGATTTAACAGACATCGCCTGGGCGCTAGGCTTAATCGGGATCTCCATCGGGTTGTTGCAATGGCAACGAGTGGGATTGGCTGGACAAATCACGATCGCGGCTGCTCGATCGATTTTGCAGTTATTGGTGATGGGTTTGGGTTTGCAGCTCGTCTGGCAACTGGACAATCCACTGGTGACTATCGGTGGAATTAGTGTACTGGCGATCGCGACGACGATCGCCGCTAATAACCGAATTGGCGATCGAATGAAGAATTTGCTACCGATTGTTGGTGGCGCTATCTTTACGGGGCTAATAGTCGCGGTTGGGTATACAATTTTAGTGGTGATTAAGCCGACAAATTGGCACCAACCTCAATACTTGGTTTCCTGTGCGGGGATTTGTTTGGGTTATTTGCTCAATAATACAGCGATTGCGGGCGAGCGGCTGATTGGTGAGATCGATCGACATCAAGCAGAGATTGAAACTCAGCTTAGTTTGGGAGCATCCCCAGCTCAAGCAATCGCCACGTATCGCCAGACAGCTATTAAGTCGGCGCTAGTACCGACGATCGATACGCTAATGGTGACGGGTTTAGTCACGATTCCGGGCTTTTTGACTGGGGAATTACTCGCCCAGATTCAACCTGTTAATGCGGCTGGTTATTTAATTGTGGCGTTATTTGCAGTCATAGCGAGTAATACAATTTCTGCCAGTTTAGTTACTAGTGGCATCGTTAATCGTTGTTTTACTCAGTACGCTCAACTAAAATCATTCGATTAAAATAGATCGAGTTGGCGAGCGATCTAGCCTTGATGTTACGCTGGTAAACTCACGTTACAATAACAATGTCAGCAATTTACTCATCGTGGCGATCGATTTCCGCTCGCAATACAGCACTTTTCAGGTTATTGAGGTACAAGATCCCCGACTTCTTGAAGAAGTCGGGGATCTGAATCAGGGGTATCGTACCTTATTAAGTTGCAAACCGCTGTATATACCCGAGCCAGTCACGCTAGATTTTAGTTGTCTTGGCTACTCTCAGTTGTCACGATCGCCAGATATCGAGCGAATAAAAAATATTGAAACTTAGCAAATTTTACAACCTACTTTATCATATTATCTAACGATGAAACTATCAATTACTGTAAGTATTACTTCACTCATCCTAGTAGCTGCTACAGCGATCGCCGATTGTAATTATAGCTATGCTAATCCGCTCGGATCGACTGCTACTAGTCATAGCTATCGGGTAGCACAATCCGCGCAGAAACAAGCTGAAGATCTGCTATCATCAGGCAATCAGAAGTTTCGGAAAAAAGACTACAACGGTGCGATTGCTGACTTTTCTCAATCGATTCAAATTAGCCCTAACTTTGAGAAAGCTGTTTACAATCGAGCTGTTGCTTACGATCTATCTGGCAATCGCCAAAGTGCGATTGCTGACTATACTAAGTCGATCGAGCTAAACCCGCAGAATATCAATAGCTACTTTAATAGATCTGTTTCTCGACGGAAAAGTGGTGATAAGCAAGGCGCGATCGCCGACTTAAATCGAGTAATTCAAATCGATCCTAACTATGCAGATGCTTATCTAAATCGCGGTAACTTATTATTAGATGCTGGTGAAGCTACCGCTGCGATCGCTGATTTCTCGCAATTAATTAAACTCAAACCCAATCGAGCAGAAGGATATCTCAATCGCGGACTGGCTAAATATAAAATGGTCGATCGCGCTGGCGCATTGGCTGATTACGATCTCGCCATCAAAGCTAATCCTAATTACGATCTTGCCTATAACAATCGCGCTTGGACGAAATTAGAAATGGGCGATAATCAGGGTGCAATTGCC
>NZ_JANLWO010000135.1:0-2199 GCF_031364565.1 Chamaesiphon sp. OTE_20_metabat_361 | reverse complement strand
CGAAGCCTTCAAGCATCCACTCGATCTTCAGGCAGAACAAGCTCTCCGTAGCGTTCCCGGTTTTAATTTGGTAGCGAGTAAATTTGTAGAGTTTCTCTACGAGCGACCGCAACTGGTGTACCTGATGGGCAATAGCATCCAAGCTGGCCCCAGGCAATATGCGACTATTTATGGGATGTTTCGGGAATGCGTTCGCGATCTCGATATTTATCCCGAACCGATCTTATTTGTCAGCCAAAATCCCCAAGTTAATAGTTATGCAATGGGGCAAGAAAATCCCTACATTGTCATTAATACAGGCTTGCTGGATTTACTCGAAGAAAATGAAATTAAAACTGTTCTAGCTCACGAATTAGGACATATTAAATGTGGACATACCATCCTCATTCAAATGGCTATGTGGGTGATGAATGCGGCTTCAGTTATTGGTGAGATGACTTTTGGACTGGGAAATATCATTAGCAATGGATTAATCGTAGCCTTTTACGAGTGGCGACGCAAGGCTGAACTATCATCAGATCGAGCAGCCTTACTAGTGATGGACGATCCTCGGGTGGTGATGACGACAATGATGAAACTTGCTGGTGGGAGTAGCAAATTTAGCGATGAATGCAGTCTCGAAGAATTCATCAAGCAATCGGAAAGTTATCGAAACTTAGATGAAGACGGACTGAATCAAATCTATAAAGCGCTAATGTATGTAGGCGTAAATGGAATGCTCAGCCATCCTTTTCCCGTCGAACGCCTTCACTATCTCCAAGAGTGGACGAATTCTAGTGAATATCGCGATATCCGGCGCGGCGAATATCAACGCGTGACGATCGATACTGTCAATACCGAACCAACTGCCAGCGAAACCGCCCGATTGCAGCGCAAAATTGATGAACTGCAACGGGAGATCGACAGGCGGAGATCGGAAGGTCGTTAAATTAATTAATAATTAATAATTATTAATTGAATTATTAGGTTGGGGATTGAGACCCCTGTTTTTAGTTGATTGTCGTGAGATGGGTGTCACGCTGCTCTGCTCGATCTTGGATGCGATCGAGGTGAAGAGAATTTAGGTGTATTGCTTCTGAATCAGAAGCTACACCTAATTTTGTATAAGGATACAGTGTCATCGTTCCTAGCGATGTTGTCACATCAGGATTTGTAGATACAATATCCTATGATAAGAGTAAAAATGTCTAATTAATTTTGGATCGGTACTTAGGAAATAAATGAAGCAGTATTCTCCACTCACGATCGTTTCATACATAATGGGGCCGCTGCTGATTATCATTAGTCACTTCGGATCGTTGCTAGTACTCAGTACTGGCTTATCATGGGGATCTGGATTCTGGATTGGATTTTTGTATCTCACCAGGATGCTCGCAACCACGAGTATTTATCATCGACTGCTCACCCACAAAAGCTATCAAGCTCCAGCGATCGTCCTGTGGATCGGTAGTATTATCGCATCCTCCGCCGGACACATGGGGCCGAGTTGGTGGAAAGCGCACCATCTGACTCATCATCAACATGCCGATGGCGATCTCGATCCGCACTCGCCACATACACCCGCACAGGGAGTGGGTGGCTTTTATTGGTCGCAGGCGGGTTGGCTGTTGTCCTCCCGCTTTTTTCCGGCTAAATTGCCGAGCGATGTCGAAAAGGATCTCGTCCTCAAGATAATCGATCGATTGCACTTTGTCCCGGTGGTGGCACTGGCGGCAATTTCTTATTGGCTGGGTGGATTGGAATATTTGGGCGCATTCTTCCTCAGTACCACGTTGCTATTTCATGGTGTCCAAACAGTGAACTCGCTGAGTCATCTATTTGGCGAGCAGCCATTTAATACCAACGATCTCAGCCGTAACAATGGATTTGTGGCATTGCTGAGTTTGGGTGAAGGTTGGCACAATCTCCACCATGCCTTTCCGTCATCTAGTCGGCATGGGATTACGATTCGCGGCGGAACAGCGATTTACCTAATCGATCCAACCTTTAGCTTTATCAAAGTGCTGGAGTTCTGCTCCCTAGCTTCAAAACTCAAAGTCCCCAGTACTAAAGAGCTACTGGCGCGTGCTAAAAACCGTAAATTACCGCAAATCGACATCCCCGCGAGCGTCGAAGCATCTGTAAATTCTTAACCCCAGCGGTTAGAAACCACTACTCAGAATGCAAAGTTCGCCTGTGCGGTCTAGAATATTAGACCGC
>NZ_JANLWO010000101.1:0-8546 GCF_031364565.1 Chamaesiphon sp. OTE_20_metabat_361 | reverse complement strand
ATAACACCGTAGACTCAGGTTCGCGCCTGCTGGGTGCGGCGGCGATGGCGAATAAAGTCGGCGAAAGCTTCTCGATGTTAAAATTTTTGGGTAACATTACTCCCAAAGCCGAAACGTCTCAAACTATCGACTTAAGCGTCAAATTGGTTGCCGAAATCGTCGCTTTTTGTCAGATTAACGGTATTCCTGGCGATAGCGTCGGTGACTTCCTGGCGGCTTTAGGCGATTATGGTGGCGAGTCCCTGATGCGGATGGCGGCTCTGGTTTGTTTCGATGGGCTGATTCCCTTGGGGCCAGATTTTATCGGCATGGTGATGGATAAAATGGGCGGCATGGCTCCTCACGAACTCGAAAAGAATCAAACGTTCAAAGGCATCCAAGACCAAATCCCTGGCGGCGATACGGGTGGAAAATTAGGCTTCATCACTGAGAGCTTTGGCTCTGTCAGTGGCTGGATGAATGATTTTGTCAGTTCTCGCGGTCTAACACCTCAATCAGTTGTCGGCAATCTCCGCAACTTTGTCGAAATCACTGATGACAAGCTCGACTATCTCGGTGCCTTCCTGGATGTCAGTACCAACTACTATACCCATACTGGTACTCAGACTCTAGCCCGACGCCTCATCGAACGGGCGGCTGCGGAAATGTAGTACCCATCTGGGCAACCACCGCTGGTTGCCCAGCAATTACCACTTCGCTATTTGCATTGTGACTAAACTTTGGTATACTAGCAATCTGGATATGGCGGCATAGCCAAGTGGTAAGGCAGAGGTCTGCAAAACCTCCATCCCCCAGTTCAAATCTGGGTGCCGCCTTTAGTCGAAACCCCTCAGAGTGAGGGGTTTTCTAGGCTCTATCGATCGTTAGCCTTGTGTCCTACATGGCAGGTCTGTGAAATGAATAACCTAAATGTGGCGACCGCCTTGGTGGCGCGCTGCGCGTTCGAGTTTTCTGGCTAGATCGAAGTACAAAAGTTCTCGAAGCTTGCGCGTCGTTTAGCAACGATCGATCGACCGTCAAACCCGATCGACACTTGCGATAGCTTCGACCTGCCAAGGCAGGTCGAAGCTTAAGTTGTCACGAATGGGATCTCCTGACACGATCGACATCATTGGCGAATTCCAAGCTAAATTCGCCTACTTTTAGGATCCTCATACATTGGGCGGCGTGGGCTAAAATAAGAATACTCAGGTCTACGGTGATGTCTTGCCACGACTGGGGTAACTGTATGATGTTGCTAAATCCCTAACCCCAGCCCCTAAATGTCTGCTCAGCCACCCAAAAAGACAATTCTGGCTCAATTGAGTCAAGTCATCAATCGGACGAAAGTTAACTTTACCCGATTGGCACTCAAGCCGAATGCGCGAGTGCCCAAACTCTTGGTGCAAGATGCTGATGCACCACAACCGGACATGTTTCCGCTGCTGGGGGAGAAATATGTGTTGGGCCGCAGTTCCCAATCTTGTGATATTGTCGTGCGAAATGAGGTCGTCAGTCAAGTTCATCTATCATTGAGTCGCGATCGTCAAAAAGGGACGACTTTTTTACTCAAAGATGAGGGTTCCACGAACGGGATTTATCGCGGTAAGAAAAGAGTCGATCGAATTACGCTTAGAGATGGCGATACCTTTACCCTCGGCCCGCCCGAACTCAAAGCCGCAGTCAAAATTACCTATCTCGATCCGCCGCCTGTCCATCTGCGCGTTTTGCGGTACGGATTGTATGGGACGGGGAGTATATTGAGTCTGCTCTTACTGGCGATCGCGGCAGAATCTACCAAAATTAATGTTAACCCTTTACCAGATGCCAATGGGCCAGTAATGGTCTATGCCGAGGGGATGGAGGACACCCTCCGTCCGCCGAAAGTCGGCGCACACAAGGATCTAGCAGCCTTAACAGATTTTTCACCTTATTTACTCAAGGCGCTGATTGCCTCAGAAGACAGTCGCTTTTACTGGCATTTTGGTGTCGATCCTTGGGGTGTGGGACGCGCGCTGGTAGTCTCTAGGCAAAAAGGGAAACTCACTCAAGGTGCGAGTACGGTGACACAGCAGGTAGCGCGGAGTTTGTTTCGATCGTATGTCGGGAGCGAAGACAATCTCCCCCGCAAAATGCGGGAAGCAGTGGTAGCGCTCAAGCTGGAAGCGACATATAGTAAGGATAAAATTTTACTCACCTATCTCAATCGCGTCTTCTTGGGAGATGACGCACACGGATTTGAGGATGCTTCCCAGCATTATCTCGGTAAATCCGCTCGCGATCTGACCCTACCCGAAGCCGCCATGTTAGTCGGCATTTTACCCGGTCCCAATATGTTCAACCCCTGTGTGGAGGATAAACAAGGGCGCAAGGGGATGAAAGCCAAAGAACGGCGCAACCTAGTACTGACTAGAATGCTCGAAACTGGTGCGATTACTCCAGCCGAAGCGAGAGAAGCAAGAAGATCGACACTGAACTATCGATCGGAAGCTTGTACCCCGATTACAAATACCAAGGCACCCTACCTCTATAGCTATGTCTTTCAAGAACTCCAAGAAATCTTAGGCGTTGAGACGGCTAAAGAGGGAAACTTTGCGATCGAGACTGGTGTGGATCTAAAGATGCAGGCCAAAGCAGAATCAGCACTCCGGCAGAATATCGCCGCCGCTGGTGGGAGCTACCGCTTTTCCCAAGGCGGCATTCTCAGCCTCGATAGCAGTACTGGCATCGTCAAAGCGATGGTCGGCGGTCTCGACTATCAAAAAAGTCAATTCAACCGCGCCGTAGATGCCCAGCGACAGCCCGGATCGACATTTAAGCTGTTTGGGTATGCTGCGGCGATCGAAGACGGTATATCGCCGGGAAAGACCTATTCCTGCGATCCACTATCGTGGGGGGGTAGAACATTTCCAGCTTGCAATCATGGCGCGTCCGGCTCGGTAAATATGTATACCGGGTTTACCTTGTCAGAAAACCCGACCGCGCTGCGAGTAGCACGGGATGTCGGCTTGGATAAGACGATCGAAACTGCCAAGAAGATGGGTGTTAAATCTCAGCTCGATCCAGTCCCAGCGCTAATTCTGGGTCAAAGTGTCGTCAATATGCTGGAGATTACTGGAGCCTATGGAGCGGTTGCCAATCGAGGGATCTGGCATCAGCCGCGCGTTATCAAACGAGTATACGATACGAGCAATTGCGATCTCAAGCAAGTTCGCAATTGTCGCCTCATCTATGACTATGCCAAAGATACTCCCTCTAAGCGAGTCTTAACAACTGGCACCACCGATACACTCACAACCATGATGCGCGGGGTGGTAACTGGCGGTACTGGTAAAAACGCCGCCATTGGATTGGGGGAAGCCGGGAAAACTGGAACTACCAATGATAACGTCGATCTCTGGTTTATTGGGTTTATTCCCGATCGTAAGGTAGTAACGGGGGTATGGCTGGGGAATGATAATAATTCACCTACTAACGGCAGTAGCGCACAAGCTGCTCAGTTATGGGGCAATTATATGGGTTCGGTGTATAAGTAGTTTGGGGTAACTTTATTGGGTAATGGGTAATGGGTAAAAGGTAAGAGGTAAAAGGTAAAAGTAGTTATGCGGGTGGACGGTTATGTAGTTATGTAGGGTGGGCAGTGCCCACCACATAGGTTTCAGGTAATCCCTATCCAAAAAATATTCGCAACCAGCTACTCATAAGTAGGTCGGCACAAATATTTTTCATGTTAGAAAAGCCTGAAACCTAGATGGTGGGCAGTGCCCACCCTACTGGGACGACTACTGGGACTCTTACCCATTACCTCTTACCTTTTACTTTTTACCTTTTAATCTCTTTCCCTCGCAACATCCAGATCGATCGCAAGTGCTAATTGATAGACATAGCGGCGCGATTGGGAAATTTGTTCGGCGACAATTCGGCTGGCTTGAGAACGCGATGTATCATTAAGCATTAACTCGATTAACGCCCGCTCGATCGCCTCATCCGAGAGGGTTGGATGGCTGACATGAGCGCCAGCAATGACGATCGCGTATTCGCCTTGCGGTTCGGTGTGGGTGTAATGCTCGGTCGCTGCTCCGATATTTCCCCGCCAAAATTCCTCATGTAATTTGGTTAATTCTCTGCCGATGACAATTTGCCGCTCGGTACCAAATGTCGCCCCAAAGTCTGCCAAAGTCTGTCGCAAACGGTGGGGAGACTCATAAAATACCAGCGTCCGCGCCTCTCCAGCAACTGCTTCTAATCGATCGCGTCGTTCCTGTCCCTTGACTGGCAAGAAACCCTCAAACACAAATCGATCGCTTGGCAATCCCGACGCACTCACCGCCGTCACCACCGCCGTCACCCCCGGAATCGGAATCACCCGAATCCCCGCCGCCACACAAGCTGCGACAATCAGATAACCCGGATCGGAAATTCCTGGCATCCCCGCATCTGTCACCAACGCGATCGATTTGCCCGCTTGCAATTGACCGATCAATTCGGGAATGCGTTGCTGTTCGTTATGCTGGTGATAGCTAATTTGCGGCGTCTTAATCTCAAAGTGATGCAGCAATTTACCCGTATGCCGCGTATCTTCAGCCGCGATCGTATCGACGTCCCGCAATACCTGAAGTCCCCGCATTGTCATATCACCCAGATTGCCGATCGGCGTACCGACTAGATATAGAGTTGTACCAGTGACTTCATTCGACATGTATTTATGGGTAGGGATCGGCTGTCAGCGGGGTGTGTCTCAACTAGCGATCCAACGCGCGATCGAGTCGGTATTCGCCGAGTACGATCTAGATCTTGCCACAATTGTGGGGATTGCAACACTCGATCGCAAGGCAAATGAGCCAGGATTGATAGATTATTGTTGCGAATCGGGTTGGTTTTTAAAAACATACAGCCCAGAACGGCTAAATTCCGTCACGGTGGTTCGTTGGCGGAGCCTCTCTGAAAGAGAATCGTCGCAATTGGTATTGACATCGGTCGGGACTGCAAGTGTTGCGGAAGCAGCAGCTCTATGTGCGGCGCAGACAGATATTTTATTAGTACCCAAGCAAAGGTTTCGGCTCGATGCTGAATCTGGATGGGTGACGATCGCGATCGCCCAAATCGCCAATGTAAGGTGTGTTATCGCGAAGCGTAACGCACCAGCTAGATAGAAAACTAGACGGTTGGTGCGTTATCCTGTCTTGTCTCGCTAAACCCTCTCCTTTGGAGACGCTGCGCGAACGGGAAACCCGAGGAGCGCGAGCCGCTGCGGAGTAACACACCCTACAACTAATCAAGAACAAGAATTCGGTCAAATGGCGTTGCTCAATTCAGAGAAGATATTTGATAGTGTTCGACTGTTGGAAACGGATCGTAGAAATGATAATGATGCAGCAACGATCGCCATTCTTGATACTTGGGAGAACCTCTAAAGCCAACTGTATGGTCTTCGAGCTTTTCCCAACGTACCAGCAGAATGTAACGATCGCGATTTTCTAGACAACGTTGCAGTTCATGCGAAATGTATCCCGGCATCCCTATAATAATATTTGCAGCCACTCTAAAAGCAGCTTCAAAATCATCAGCGACACTAGGCTTGAGATCGAGGATGGCTACTTCTAAAATCAATGGCGACAACCCCTCTTACCCCTTACCTTTTACCTCTTAACCTTTTACCCAACCTCACTCATCGCCCTAATTCAAAAAATCGATCCTAACGGCAGGGTGTACCAGTATAGCGGTTGAGGGCGATCGGACTGGGAATTGGGCTACCAATTATCGAAGTCGTACATGCAGATTGGATCGCACCGGGATAGTAGTTCTGCTGCGGGTAGATTAATATCGGCGAAGCTGGCACAAATGGTTTGTTGGGAAACCCACTACCGTAATAAGGAGTAGTGCGGTTGCCGGGAAACGAGTTGCCGTTAGGATAAATATTGGGTGAGATCGGGTTGATAATCGTGGTTGTATTGATGTCGTTGTTAATATACCCGCGATCTTGTGGGAGCGCAGGTATGTAGATCGTAGTTGATGAGTACCCGCTCGATGGAAAGGGTTGGACAAAAACGCCCTGCGATCTACCTAATTGAGGAGTAAATAAAGTCAAAAGCGTGCTAGCGATCGTTGCTAAACCAAGAAAATTTTTCATGATTAACTCTCAGTGGAAGTTTGCCACCATCTGTAATTTGATTAATGCAACGATCGCTCTTTTTAGGATACTGACTTTGCCCAATCTTGTGCCCAGGCAAGCGTCTCATGCACGCGATCGATCGTCGCAGCTTCGCAATAAAGTCTCAGGACTGGTTCTGTCCCACTAAATCTAATCAACAGCCAACTATCATCAGCTAAGTTAAATTTGTACCCGTCTACTAAATTGCGATCGCTTACTTCTATGTTAGCAATTTTGGCAAATGATTTGTGTTCCAATTCAGCCATTAGTCGCGATCGCACGTCCATATTTGCCAAATGTAGATCTACGCGATCGTACTTAAAGTCATAGTTAGTTTGACACTCAAGTTGGCGGTATAAGTCACCTAGATCTTGTTGGGATTTGGCGATCGCTTCGAGGAGATATAATGCCGAGAGTAGCGCATCGCGTTCGGGGATATGGTTGCCATAACCGATCCCGCCGGATTCTTCGCCACCGATCAGCACGGGTGTATCGAGCATCCGATCGGCGATATACTTATACCCGATCGGGGTTTCATAGATCGGCAAGTCGTACAGCTTCGCCATTCTGGGGACGAGATTGGAAGTACTGACAGTCTTGATGATTTCGCCTGTAAAGCCGCGCCGCTTGACTAAATGCTCGATCAGAATCGGAATCAAAATCTGCGAACTCAGGAACTCACCAGAGCCATCTACAGCCGCAATCCGATCGCAATCCCCGTCGAATACCAAACCGACTCTCACCCCTGGTTCCCCGGCATGGCTGCGGATCGTCCGCATCAGTTGGGACAAATATTTGGGCAAAGGCTCTGGCGCACCACCACCAAATAACGGATCGGTTTTGCTATTGAGTTCGGTAATCGGCAAACCTAATAATCTACCTAAACCAGTACTCGCCGCACCATTCATCACATCGGCAAATACAGTCAATTTACCAGACGCGATCGATTGCTGAATGCTTGCCAGATCGACTTTCCCGCGCAATTCCTGACAATAGCTCGCCCACGGATCGAAAGTTGTTAACGTTCCCGGCTGACTAGCTGAAATCGTTTCGCCCAACCTTGCCTCGATTTGCTGCGTCATTTCTGGCGGTACCGAACCCCCAAAATTGCCCTTCACCTTCAAGCCTAAATAATCACCCGGATTGTGACTGGCGGTAATTACCAACGCACCCAGGGCATTTTGACTGTGTGCAGCCCAACTAAATGCTGGCGTCGGCGCATAAGTATCGCTGAGGATGACATCAAAACCCGCCAGTCGCACTGCTTCAGCCATCCGTTTGGCAAAAGTTTCCGCCATAAACCTGCGATCGAATCCGACGATAATCTTGCGATTGTCCGTCTTAGCTCCATAAGTATCCGCCAACACCTTAGCCGCAATCGGCGCAACCATCAACAATCGATCGAATGTAAACTCCGCCCCGATTACACCCCGCCAGCCATCTGTCCCAAATTTAATCGCGTCTACAGTCATCACTTTTAATAGGTAGCAACTTTCCTATTCTACAGAGGAGGTGGATCTTCTTATCGTGGGACGATCGCTAAATTTGCAATCCATCGGGTTGCTGTCTGTTGGCAGGAAACAACCAAGACTTCCAGGTAATAATATATGTATATTTAAATTTTTAATGACTCGATCGACAGCTTTATGTATCAGAATCTAATTTTATTCGATGGTGTCTGCAACTTTTGTAATACCGCCGTGCAGATGGTCATCGAGATCGATCGACACAAAATTTTTCAGTTTGCCGCCATTCAGTCCGAATTGGGACAACAGCTCTATCGTCAGCATGGCTTAGATCCGATCGATATTCAAACATTGATGCTAGTAGATGGCGATCGCGTTTTGACGAAAAGTGATGCGGTGTTGGCGGTATTGTCTAAACTCGATGGTGGTTGGCAATATTTAGCTAATTTTACAGCGATGCCGCAGCCGTTAAGAGATTGGGCTTATACTGAATTTGCGCGGCAGCGATTTGTGCTATTTGGGCGGCGCGATACTTGTATGGTACCGACTCCAGAATTACAAGAGCGGTTTATTAGTTAAGACTTGACTCGCTCCTCGTCGGCAGATCTACTAGTGGAAATGATGTGAATATCGACATTTTTGAGCAAGCGGAGGATCTGCTGGGTGAGCGAACCTTTCCAGAAAATCTGCCACCGTGATTTTTGACTTTCACCCATAACAATTTGGGTAATTCGGTATTGTTGGGCGGTTTGAGCGATCGCTTTAATGACATTGTAATCGCGCACTTGAACGAATTCACCGCCAAATTCTTGGCAGAGCCGTTCGCAGGTGGCGATATGCAAGCTCTCGGCTTTAGTTAAAAATCGATCGGGTTCGTTGACATATAATACATAAAATAGTGCGTGCATATAGTTGGCAACTCGCGCCCCGCGCCGGAGGAGTTGCACGGT
>NZ_JANLWO010000077.1:0-7290 GCF_031364565.1 Chamaesiphon sp. OTE_20_metabat_361 | reverse complement strand
TAAAATAAGGTACATAACTACTAGATTGACTATGAGTATTAATGCCGTTCATTTGGTTGGGAGAGTTGGTGGCGATCCAGAGATGAAATATTTTGAATCTGGTACTCAGCTCTGTACGCTCACCCTCGCTGTCAATCGTCGGAGCAAGAATCAAGATCAGCCTGACTGGTTCAATCTGAAGATCTGGGGTAAAACGGCGGAAATCGCCAGAAACTATGCCAAAAAAGGCAGTCAAATTGGCATTAAAGGCTCGTTAGAAGTCGAAACTTGGACTGATAAGGCGACGGGTACCGAGCGCTCGCGCCCGGTGATTAAGGTTGATAGTCTCGATTTGCTTGGCTCGAAGAGAGATGCGGCTGAAGCTGTGCCAGACTATCAGTAGTAGCTGGAATGTGGGTACTGTCTCGATCGAGACAGTACCCACATGTCATATTTGAGCAGTTCAATTTTGGTAAGCTAGTATTGAGCGGCGCAAGTAAGTACATCATTTCTTGCTCCCAGTCCCCCAGTCTCCTCAAAATAGTAACTAGATTTATGCCGTAGAGTACCAGAGTGCGCCTAGTTTCAAGCGGCAACTTTGGCATTTTGTTGGATATTCCAGAGTCCAGCATAGATCCGATCGAGAGTTATTAACTCATCATGGGTACCGGCTTCGATTAATTGTCCGCGTTCCATGACATAGATGCAGTGGGCATTGCGGATGGTTGATAAACGATGCGCGATCGCAATTGTAGTTCGATCGAGGGTGATTTTATCTAAAGATCTTTGAATTGCGGCTTCGGTTTCATTATCGACAGCGGATGTGGCTTCATCGAGAATTAAGATCGGTGGGTTCTTTAATACCGCTCGCGCGATGGCAATGCGTTGGCGTTGTCCGCCGGATAGTTTTTGTCCTCTTTCGCCGACAATGGTATCGTAGCCTTCGGGTAATAAGTCGATAAACTCATCAGCTTCGGCAATTCTAGCGGCAGCAATTACTTCAGCTAAAGTTGCATCGGGACTACCATATGCAACATTTTCGCGGACAGATCCGTGGAATAAAAACACATCCTGACTGACTAAACCGATCGATCTCCGCAAGTCAGCTAGTTGTAGATCTTGAATATTAACCCCATCTAAAGTTATCTCTCCCGATTTAATTTCATATAATCGCAATAAGAGTTTTACTAAGGTACTTTTGCCCGAACCTGTGGCACCGACGATCGCAATTGTTTGTCCGGCAGGAATTTTTAGCGACAATTCTTTGACAACAGTCGATCGATCTGGATAGGCAAAAGTGATATTTTTTAACTCTATTTCACCGCGTACATGTGGAAGAGATAAACTACCTGAATCGATCGCGATCGGGGTATCGAGTAAATCCAGCACTCGATTAGTCGAAGCCATCCCGCGTTGATAGAGATCTAATGTCTCACCTAAGCGCGTTAGCGGCCATAATAAGCGTTGAGTAAGATAGACCAGAATACTATAAGTACCTACTTCTAATCGACCGTTTACAGCCGCAATACCACCGAGTAATAGCGTCATCGTAAAGCTAAACAGAACTGCCATCCGAATTAACGGCACAAATGCCGCGCTCACGGCGATCGCGCGTCGATTGCTCTGACGATAGGCTTCGCTATCAGCACGGACTCGATCGAGTTCGTAAGCCTCAGTAGTAAAACTTTTGATGGTGGTAATCCCGCCGAGATTATTCGCCAGTCGCCCGTTTAATAAGCCAACTTTTTCACGAATGTTGGCATAATAAGGTGCGAGTTTCTTTTGAAACCAAATCGAGCCGATAATAATAATCGGAATCGGCACGATCGACCACCAAGCGAGTGACGGTGCGAGGATAAAAAATACGCCGCCAATGACGATCGCATTCGTAACTACTTGGATGATTTCATTTGCCCCAACATCCAAAAATCTTTCGAGCTGATTGATGTCATCGCCGAGGATTCCCATCAGATTACCAGTACTTTGGTTTTCAAAGTATGCTAGTTCTAACTGTTGGATGTGTCCATAAGCAGCGAGCCGGAGATTGTGCTGGATTTTTTGGGAGAGATTGCGCCAGAGATTGGTATATATATATTGAGATACAGATTCTAATACCCAAACGACAACGGTAATAATCGTCAAAATTATTAGCTGCTGCTCGACATTCTGAATCCCTCGCGAAGCTAGGAATGAATCTTGCTTTTTGACGACAACATCGACAGCAATCCCGATTAAAATTTCTGGAGCAACATCGCAAAGTTTATTAAATACCGACCAAATTGCGGCTTGCCAAGTTTGTCCGCGATAGTGTCGTCCATAATTTAATAATCGTTGGAGGGGATGAGAGTTACTATTCATGCGATCGGCTAAATGTTGCACACTTTCATATGTTAGCCGTTATCCGAATCCGCATCAGAGTGGCGATCGAGTCTATCTCTCCGCGCGCCTAGCCGCACTGGTGTAGATTTGGATTAATATTAATACCACTACCGCTTTGCGTGTCTATTGGGAACTAATTAGAGCTTATGTCAACTAAAATTTTACGTTGGATTGGAATCGTCGGGGTTTGGGCGTCAATTCCCCTCATCCAACCGATCGCGCTCGCCAAAACTTCGGTAGAGATCGGCGATACAGCTAGGGCAATTACAGTGTCGATTAGCGAGCCGCAGAGTGTCGGCTCGGGCGTAATCCTGCAACGTCAAGGCGATACCTATACCGTCCTCACTGCGGCTCATGTACTCAGAAATAAAGTAGACTACAAAATTACCACCTCAGACGATCGCCAGTACTCAGCGATTAGTAACTCGATTAAGCCTGCACCGGGAAATGTCGATCTGGCGATCGTCAAATTTAAAGCAAATGCCAAATATCCCACCGCTAAACTGGGAAGTTCTCAGCGGCTCCGATCGGGGATGGAGCTATATGTCGCTGGATTTCCCGCTGCTACCCAAGTAATAACTAAATCGGTATTCGTATTTAGGGAAGGTAAAGTTTCTGCCAATAGCGATCGCACTTTTGAGGCAGGTTATTCGCTGGTATATAGTAACGATACGCTACCAGGAATGAGTGGTGGAGCGGTATTGAATACCAACGGCGAGCTGGTTGCCATTCATGGTAGGGGCGATCGCGAACGACTCAGCGATAATACATTCGGTAGTAAAACTGGCTTTAATGTCGGGATTCCGATCGAGCGATTTGTCGCGATTGCCAGTAGTATGGGCGTCCCCTTGAGCAAGTCGGTAGCCGCTGCGCCCCCACCAACTACCGCACCCAAAGCAGATGATTACTTAGCATCAGCCGCTCAAAAGTATCGTAACCGCGACTATCGGGGCGCATTAGCCGAATACGATCGCGTCATCCAACTCCAACCTAATAATTCGCCCGCTTACAATTATCGCGGCGTACTCAAAGTAAAAATTCAGGATTTCGAGGGCGGACTGGCAGACTACAATCGTGCCATCCAACTCGATGCCAACTATGGCGAAGCCTATAGCAATCGCGGGAATTTGAAAGCAAACAAATTGCAAGATCTCTCTGGTGCAATGGCTGACTACGATCTGGCGATTTCCCTACAGGAACGCTCCGCGAACGAACTCAGCCCCAAATATGCTCCGGCTTATGCCTATCGCGGCAGGTTGAAAGTCAAAAATATGGATGCGAATGCTGGCTTGGCTGACTACAACCGGGCGATTAAAATCGATCCTAATGAGGCTACTTACTACAGCTATCGTGCCTTCTTGAAAATAGTTACTAACGATCGTCCAGGTGCCATGACGGACTTCAATCGATCGATCGAGATCGATCCGAATAATGCGTCTACTTACTTCAAACGTGGCGATTTTAGATACTATACACTCAAGGATTTCGCCGGGGCGATTACCGATCTCGAAATAGCGGCTAAACTCGCCGAGCAGCAGGATGATACCGAACTATATCGACAGTCGAGCGTTCGGCTAAAACGCTGGCGGCAACAGATGAACGAGTCTAAACGTTAGTCTAAGTAACTCGATCGTTGCTGTTTGCAGTACGATCGAGTGTGTGATGAAATCCCGTTACTGGAGAGCGATCGCTAAATTATCGCTAAATTACATGGCTCTCCTGCCATTTTGGGGAAATAGCTTAAAACATCAATCGCTCGTGCTATTCACTACCCCTTTCCCCTTCCCCCTTCCCCCTTCCCCTTTCGATATCCCCATGTTACCCAGAATCTCCCTGTGGGCAGGACTAATCGGCATTGCCGCTACGATTCCCCTCGTCCAGACGATTGCCGCTGCCAAGTCCTCAGTCGAGATTGGCGAGACAGCTAAAGCAATTACTGTCCTGATTACCGCACCCGATAGTGTCGGCTCGGGAGTCATTCTCCAACGGCAAGGCGATATTTATACAGTCCTTACTGCCGCTCACGTAGTGAGGAACAAAACCAGCTATCAAATTACGACATCCGACGATCGCAAGTACGATGTCATCAGTAGCTCGATTCGCTCATCTCCAGGTAGTATCGATCTGGCAGTAGTCAAATTTAAATCGACAACGAAATATCCCACCGCCAAACTCGGAAATTGTAACCTGCTCAAATCGGGAATGGATCTCTACGTCGGCGGATTTCCAAGGACGAGTAGGGCGATTAATGAGGCTATTTTTGTATTTAGGGAAGGTAAAGTCTCAGCCAATAGTACCAAAGTCTTAGAGAATGGCTACTCGTTAATTTATAGTAACAGCACTCTTCCAGGCATGAGTGGTGGCGCGGTACTCAATAGTGAGGGAGAACTAGTCGCCATTCACGGCAGGGGCGACCAAGATGATAGTGGTGCTAAAACTGGATTTAATCTCGGCATCCCAATCAACCGCTTCGCGACAGTTGCTAGCAAAATGGGCGTGGATCTAGGCGAGAAAGTCGCAGCCATTCCGCAAAATACCGCACCAACAGCCGATGACTATATCGCGCTAGCAGGGCAGAAATTTGGAAAACAAGATTATCGGGGTAGTCTAGCCGACTACAATCGGGCTATCCAACTCGCTCCCAACTATGCTGTTATCTACAACTATCGCGGTAGGCTCAAAGGCGAGAGACTTCAGGATATTCAAGGAGAACTAGCCGATTATAACCGCGCCATCCAACTCGACCCCAAATTTGCTGGTGCTTACTACAATCGCGGTATGCTTAAACGCGATCGACTCCAAGACAATCAGGGCGGATTAGCTGATTTCAATCGCGCCATCCAACTCGATCCTAACTTTACTTTTGCTTATGCTGCTCGCGGTATGCTCAAATATATCAAACTCCAAGATATTCAGGGCGCATTGGCCGATTTCAATCGCACTCTTCAACTCGATCCCAACTTTGCTGATACCTACTTCTTTCGCGGTGCGCTCAAATATACCGCACTCCAAGATATTCAGGGCGCATTAGACGATTTCAATCGCACTCTTCGACTCAAACCTCAGTTTGCTCCAGCTTATGCTGCTCGCGGTTTGCTCAAATATGGTCACTTGCAAGATCGAGCTGGTGGAATAGCTGACATGCAACGAGCCGCAAAATTATATCAACAACAAGGCGCTGTGAAATCTTATCAGGAAACGATCGACCAACTGCAAAAATGGCAGTAGACTTAAAGCACCTTAGTTTCTAGTTAGATGCCTGTTTGCAGTATACGAACTATCTGCACTTTTACTAGCCACTCTAACACCAGACGATCGCAGATCCCATTACTCCAACAATTAGCGATCGCGCATAAAGTTCGGGTGTTTACCCCAATATCAACAGTACAACTCAAGTACTGGAGGTAAATTACCAAGATGATGCACGACAAAGACCCCTCATTCTGGCAATTTCATTTAGAGAACGCCAAAACAATGGGAGATCGCGAACTCGAAGCTGTGGCGCTGACTAACTTAGGAGCTAGCTATCATACCGCCCAACAATATCAGCGCGCGATCGCAAAATACCGCCAAGCGATCGCCATTTTTCAGGAGCTAGCAGATCTCGATGGCGAAATCTGGGCACTTACCAATCTTGGGAGCGCCTACAATTGCCTTCAGGAATACGCCCGAGCTGTTATCACCTATCGCCAAGCGATCGATCTTGCTAATACTAGAGGCACATTGGTACCACCAGGTTTGCTGTGCAATCTCGGGCAAACTTATCGATCGATGGGGCGATATGATGAAGCGATAGCCGTATGTGAGGAGGCAATTGGCACACTGCGGGAGAGTGGTAGCACGGTGGAATTGACTGAAACCGTTCGAGTGCTAAAAGATCTTCGACACGAACATAATACACTCTCTTCGGGCGTGGCAATTACTTAGCGATCGAAGTTGCTAGTATTGAGATCTAGTTTGGCAATTCGTCGAGGTTTACTGGCGATCTGCGGTACGATCGAAAGGTATTTTACTACCTATTTAATTCACAATCCTATGGCAGATCCTATTACTCCAGCCATCAGCGAGCGTATCTGTAAGCATATGAACGACGATCATGCTGCGGCGGTGCTTACCTACGCTCAAGTTTACGGGAAATCACCTACTGCGGAGACAGCCGCAATGAGTGCGATCGATCCGTTGGGGATGGATCTTACCGCGCAAGTCGATGGTGAAACCGTTAATCTACGAATTCCATTCGATCGAGAATTAACGGATTCTGAAGATGCTCATCAAACCCTCATCGCGATGATTAAACAAGCCAGAACCCTCTCTTCCACCTAAAGCCTCAAGCCTAGAGCCTAAAAGCCTAAAAAGGTGTGGACGACACGAAAGAAATTTCAGTTTTCCACACCTTTAACAGTTTAAGAGTGTAGGCGATACTAGTAAGTAAGTCAGAAATAGCTCTTTTAGGAGACCAATATGAACTTTTCGATCCAATCGATTTACAACTGGTATCGCGATCTGTTACGCAATCCTAAATATCGCTGGTGGGTGGTAGCTGGATCGCTCCTTTATCTCGTAAGTCCGATCGATATTTCTCCTGATGTTTTCCCTGTCATCGGTTGGTTAGATGATGGGATTATTATCTCGCTATTAATTGCTGAAGTTTCGCAAATTGCTAAAGAGAAGTTACAAGCAAACAATCCTAGAGCGGATAAATCTACAACATCCACAACTGTCGAGGATGCTCCAGTTGATGTTAAAGCAGTTCAAGTTGATTAGTTAGTGGATAGTGAATAGTGAATAGTGGATAGTGAATGGTGAATAGTTAACCTCATTTACTACCCAATAAATTCATTTGTAGGGTGGGCAGTGCCCACCAGCTACATGTCAACCGCTAAACATTTTTAATAAACGAAAAGACCCGACATTTTGAAATCGGGTCTTTTC
>NZ_JANLWO010000871.1:0-8471 GCF_031364565.1 Chamaesiphon sp. OTE_20_metabat_361 | reverse complement strand
CCGTACCGCTCATTTCGGCACGGTAGAGCTGATTTTCGGTAATTAGGGCACTACGGCTTTGAGCCAGCGCAAGGATTTCAGGAGCGATCTTAATCCCCTTTCCCCCTTCCCCTTTCCCCTTTCCCCCTCTTAGATTCATCTGCGCTCGATAAAAACTATTCTCCGCTGCGAGGGATTCTTTAGTGCTAGCGAGGTAACTGAGTTGAGATTCGGGGATGGTTGATTCTAGTTTCAGCAGTAATGCTCCAGCTCGAACTTTGTCGCCGTTTTTGACGTAGATCTGTTTGACGACACCACTCATGGGAGCTTGGATCTTCTTGGCATCGTCGATGGGTTCGAGTTTACCGTCAGCGGGAATGGCTTCGTCGATGCGGGCGATTAGTGCCCAACTAATGACGGCGACGATTAAGCCCATGATCCCCCAGCCGATAGCTCGCGACCAGATTTGGGATTGTTGGAAGATGACCGATTGACTGGTGTTGTCGCGATGTTTGAGGGCAGTAGATTTGCTAGCAGTTGCTAACTCGGAGTTACTAGTTTTGACGATCTCCACGTCACGATCTTTAAGCATTTGGACGACCCATGATTTCAACCACTTCCCAGGAATTTGCAGCCACGGCACCAGCCTGATGCTGTTAATTTTGTTGCACAGCTACTGCTATAGGCCTATTGTTCCCTAGATCTGCGGGTGATTTTCATTTAGTGGGCAGATCCGCTCTTAATCTTGAAGATTACGACGGGTAACGTTTGCAGATCCGTCAAGTTAGGGCAAATAGTTAGGGGCAGGTGCCGCTAACCGAGCAAAAGCTCGCGTTTGCTCAATCGGTATTTGGAGTGGCGCGAACGTCAGGGGTATGCGGTCGAGCCGAATAGTCCGATCTTTATCTCTGAATCCAATCGCCATCGGGGTAAGCGTCTGAGTTATGACGGTATTTATAAGGTCGTTAAGGAATTTGAGACGGCGACTAATGTATCGCTCCATCCCCATCAATTTAGACATACATTTGCCACTAATATGATGGTGCAGGGCATGAACCCCGATCGTATGATGACACTGTTGTTAAGCCAGCGATCGCGTCCAGTACTGGCTCTGAGGACAAACTCGTTCCTGGGTCAGTTACCTCTGGTGTCTGGGCCGACTTCCTCTGTGTGCAAATTTCACCTGCCACCAGACGATCGTCTGCGGCTGCATTGAAGGACTTTTTTGGGCGAGAGTTAGAAATGCAAGTATCTGTTGGCGATCGAGTCGTTCCTACAACTCCCCGAACGGGAAGCGAGCGGTCATGTGTTAAATTATCGCGGACAGTTACTGACTGCGGGTTTAGCTGCGGCGACGGTAAATGCGCGGCTAGCGGCACTACGCTCTTTTGTCATTCATGCTTACAAGCGGAAACTGTGTAATTTTCGGTTGGATGATATTAAATCAGTCAAGGCGCAGAGTTATAAGGATACTAGGGGAATCGCTTAGTTCAAGTACTACCATCGTCGTCTAAAAGCTAGGCTTTTTCAACTAGCTTATCATTCCCTACCATACTGAAGATCGATCGGGATGCCAAAGTTAAATCTAAAGCATAGGTTATAGGTTCAATATTCTCTGATGGAATATAGATCGAATCGGGATAATTAGAGTTAGTTTGTCAATTCTCAATCGCAAGATTTTATTTTAAAGAGATAAAATATATACAATAACTTTTTGACAAGATTCGGTCTGAATTTAGCATTTATGTATAAGCTGCCTAATTTTTTTATCAATTTTAATTATTCTAGGCTTGCACTTGTAAAAGCACATATTTGCTATATTACAAATTGTTAGTTATTCAATTAAAATTAATTAGATCGAGATATTATGTAGTGGTAGATACAGATTGTAAATTATTAGCTTAGCAAGCTATATACAGCAGCCTTAGAGCGACTGAGATAGTAACGATTGGAGCACAAACACCAAGCTCCGTCCTAAGTTGTCTCTTACTAATTTCAACCATTAAATAAGCCATCGACTTAATCCATCTCGATTCAACATCGATGTTTGATCGGTGTTTGCTGTGAATATTTTCATGAGATTCTACTCTCTGTTTATTAATTTAAGATTTGCAAAAATTAATTTAAAGAAAGAGGTTTGATTGTGACTAGAACTAGAGCATCAATACTTTTCTTTGATATTGGAGATACTTTAGGCACTTCAAAAATATCGCCCCCTCCTGCTCATTTAGTAGGGATAGATATCTATCCATATATACCAAAGATTCTTCAGCAGTTAAAAGATAATAATCTAAAAATAGGCATTATATCCAACACTGGGAGTGAGGTAGCAGCCGCGATCGACGAAGTGCTTGAAGAAGCTGATATTGATAATTTTTTCGATCCAAACTTGCTCATTTATAGCTCAGTGGTTGGGGTGAGCAAACCCAATCCGAAAATTTTTCAACTAGCCGCTCAAAAAGCAAGTCATCCGACAGAGCCTCAGCATTGCCTCTTTGTCGGAGAAGATAGTAAAGAACGAAAAGCCGCTTTTGATGTCGGGTGGCAAGTATGCCCCCATCCACGTTTGATTTTGGATGTATTAAACGGCAGCCGTTTGAGATATATTCGAGTCACAGTTACGACAGCTCAAAGTAATAACGCATGGCGATCGGTGATTAAAGATCTGTCGGTTGTGCCTTTATATGTAACGGGAGCACAGGGAAATCAAGTTTATGCGATCGCGACTACCTCATCGATAACCAAGCTTGACGATCTAGGTTTTCAAGTCGATCGATTAGGTAGTGAGGGCGATCCGCTCACAACAGATGTGTACCTGCTGCGGGACGATCTGCAAACTAGCGCGGGTTTTCTCAACCCCCAAGGACAATCTAGTAGCTTTTTTGTTAATGATGAAGAGTCAAAATGGGTGTTAGCTTCTTCGACTGAGGGAATTTTTATTGCCTTACCCGGCGATCGATCGGTAGAAGAATATCATTTTGAAAATGCACATCACGGACACAATCTCAAGCTGTTACCCGATCTCAGTTTACTCGAACCGTTTGGAACAGGTGAAAATGCCAGAACCGCAGGTTTTGTTGATGCAACCGTAGTTGAATCATCTTTGAGTAGTAGTGAATTAGAAAAATTCAAAACAATTACTCCAGATTCAATTCGTGGATATTTAGACAGGTATACAGGTGTAAAACCGCTGGATGAATCAGTCGGCATCAAAATTAAAAGCCGACATATCCACAGTTCAGATATTGGTGTCGTCACCACAGCCTTGGCACAAGATCTCGAAAAAATCGGTGGTGGTAATTTCAGTATCGGCATGAATCGATTCGTTCATGAAGGACGCGAGTTGGATAACGTAGAAGCAGAGCTACGGGGGAGTGAATCGGCAGAAATTGTGTTAGTTACTGCTCATTTAGATTCGACCGCTGCTTCGAGCCATACTGCTGGCGATTACGATCCCGATCGAGATCCCGCACCTGGAGCTGATGACGATGCTAGCGGCATTGCGGCTGTCTTAGCGATCGCCACTGTCATCAAACAATTAGCGGCAATTAAACCACCCAAGCGAACGATCCGATTCGTGCTGTTTAATGCTGAAGAGCATGGCTTAGTGGGTAGTCAGGCTTATGCACGTACCCAAGCCGCGATTGCTGCGCCGATTGTCGGCGTATATCAAATGGATATGATTGGTTACAACGTTAAACCCCCACGTTCCTTTGAAATCCATGTCGGTTATGCCGCCTCAGCCAATGTCCAAAAGCGATCGCTCGTACTCGCTCAACGGATGAAACGGTTAGCTGCGGTATTATCGCCGAACTTAGCATCTCCGCAAATCTATACTCAACCAGATCCCGCCGAAGGCAGGAGCGATCATGCCAGTTTTCATCAACGTGGCTATGCGGCTTGTGTCACCTCTGAGGATTTCTTTGCTGGGCCGCTGCCCACATCCCCAGCCTCCGAGCCAAATCCTAACTATCACCGGGATGGAGATACTTTCGTCGATTTTGATTATGCGGCGGATATTGCTCGCGTGATTGGAGCTGCTACCTGGGTAACGGCTAACCTGTAATTCTGGTTGAGCTAATTCAAAATTGTCAAAATTCCGGTTTGATTTTTGGCTGCTAACTTTCTGTTCCTATCACCAAAAAATGAGGTATTCAAATGGCACATGCGATCGATACTCGTAACTTCACTACCAATAGTGCAACTGCTGCCCGAATTAATCAACTCAGTCAAGCTGCATCTGTTGTCTCCGATCAATTGCCCGGAACTCAGGCAATTAGTGTTCCTGCTTTGAATTCGCTCACAGGTACGCCCAATCGTCTCTTGTCAACTAATGCCCCAAGCACAGCCGGATCGCTGATCGATCGAGCATTGAGCTTTGTCGCGCAAACCAGCCCCGTCTTGGGATTTGCCCCAGGTGAGCCAGTAGAATTTGTCCCAGACTCTACCATTGAAACAACCAGTTCCGATAGTAAAGCCGTTCATCTTCAACAAAGCTATCGGGGCATCCCGATCTTCCAGATGGTGCGCACCGTTCGCTTCGCTCCTGACAACACCATTAGCGATGTCGTCGGAAACAACGTTAATCTCCCACCCGGAATTAATACGGCACCCCAAATTAGCGTTACTCAAGCAGTACTAGCCGCCGCTCAGTATGTAGCTAATCCCGACGGCACAGAGACAACGATCGATGGTTGGGGACAGCCAATGACTCCAGTTCGCATCGATCTATCCGATTATGTGCCCCAAATCCAGGTAACTTCGCCCCTCCCCAGCAAACCGACAGTTTTGGATAAAGGTCTTTTTGCCGATCCTATTTCGGCTCATTTGGTGCTCTTTTATCAAAATCCTGAGACGCGGCTCGGATGGTACGTGCGGATTACGCTACCAGATCGTCAAGATCGATATGAACTGATTGTCTCAGCAGATCGCCCTGAAGCAGAAATTCTCTACTGCCAAAGCTTAACGCGAACAGCTCTGGGTAAAGGCAATGTTTATAAAGAAAATCCGAGCGCAACACCTCGGCAAATGATTGCTTTCCCTCGGGATCTGAGTGATTATCCCGTTCCCAAACCGACCAAGCTACCTGCTCAATTTCCCGGTCATTGGTGTGCTAGCAATAAGTGCATGGGGAATAATACCATTGCGACCTTAGGTGAATCGATTAAGACTCTTCAAGGCAAGGTTCAAAGTGGAAAAGTCGTCTTCGATCCTGCCAATGACAGCGGAGACGATCAGAAGATTCTGAATATCTTCTATTTCTGCAACTATATGCACGACTTCTTCTACTTATTGGGGTTTAATGAAGCAGTTGGCAACTTTCAAGATGTGAATTATACCGGACAGGGAAATGCCAGCGACCCCGTATTGGCTCACGCTCATAGCGGTACGGTGAATGGAACGGCTAATATGTCAACCCCTCCAGATGGTCAAAGACCTGAGATGAATATGGGGCTAGTAGCTGCTACTGGTCGGCATACCGCCTTTGATGCCGATGTCGTCTTCCATGAATTTACACATGGAGTAACTAACCGCTTAGTCGGCGGTCGGATGAATAGTCCACAGGGGCTGCAACAGATCCAAAGTGGCAGCATGGGCGAAGGTTGGAGTGACTATTTCGCGCTCACGATTCAAAACTTCGACAAATCAGTTGAAAAAGTCGTTACTGGGGACTGGGTAGTTAATAATCCCAATGGTATCCGAGGTCTAAAGTACGATAGCAGCTTCCCCGATCGCTTTGGCAAAATTGGGACGGGACGCTACAACCAAGTGCATAACATTGGTGAAATTTGGTGCGCTACGTTGATGGGGATGAATCGCGAGATTGGAACAGCATTAGGCTCTAAAGAGCGCGGTCATCAACTCGGCTGGCAAATTGTTGTAGATGCCCTAAAACTGTCTCCCTCCAATCCCAGTTTCTTAGATGAACGTAATGCGATTCTCCAGGCACTCAGTGACTTGCAGACAAAAGGAAGCTTGAACGCTGCGGATTATAAGAAGGTCAAAAAAGCAGTTTGGACAACCTTTGCGAAATTTGGCATGGGACCCAATGCTGATTGTTTTGGAGCATCGTTGAACGGGATTGTTGAAGATACTAATGTGCCTTCCGGTCTGTAGTTAGACAGCAGGAGTAGCGGAAAACCCGTTCCTCCTGCTCTAATAACGCTCAACATTGTCACTTTCCCCACCGATACCACCAGGAGCCAAAGCTGATGAATACCCCACAAGATTCTCTCAGTCAAGGATTTGAAAAAGCATGCCAAGGCATTCATCAATTGTCTCAGTCGAGTGAAATTCCCAATTTTGAAAGTACAGGAACTCGCGCCCTAGAAGCCTGGTTCTTGGGTCCAAAAGCTGAAAATGCGGATGAATTAGAACGCTTTATTGTCGAAGCCATTCGAGATCAGGCATTTTGGCGCAGAAACTTTCATCCCAGCGATCCCACTCACATCACTGGAGAGATGAAGAGATCGCCTGAATATCTCGAAGCAATGGATTCTCTTACCGAGGGATATCAGTCCTTATTGGCGTTTCTGAAAAAATCCGTACCCTTTTTCAGTATGCGCTACCAAGGACACATGAACTGGGATTTAACCATTCCTGGTATCCTGGGCTACTTCGCCGCCATGCTCTACAACCCCAATAATGTTGCCTTTGAAGGATCGACAGCGACAACAATTTTGGAAGTCCTAGTTGGCGACGATCTCTGTAAAATGCTTGGATATACCATTCCAGATCGAGCAGCCATCGACAAAGGTGCGATTCGCCCCTGGGGACATATTACCTGTGATGGTACTGTTGCCAATATTGAGGCTCTCTGGTCAGCAAGAAATCTCAAACTCTATCCCTTAGCTTTACAAGCAGCATTAAAGGAAGATCCAGCCTTAGCAGCGGGTAAACAGATCGTCATTTCACGCTCAACTGGTGAATCACTCCCGTTGATTGAGCTAGATACTTGGTCGGTACTCAACCTCAAAGCCGATGATATCCTCGCTTTACCGACTCGCCTCACCCATGAATACCAAATTTCACGGGATACTATTACGACGAGTCTCGCCAAGTATTCCTTACAAAGCTTGGGAATCCAAGAATTTTCCTGCCGCTTTCTCAGCCAGATCGATAAATCTCCCGTTTTCTTAGTGCCAGGTACAAAACATTATTCATTCCCCAAAGCTGCTGCTATTCTGGGTATTGGTGCATCAAACACGATCGATGTACCTGTAGATAAAGATGCCAGAATGAATATTACTGCGCTCAAGGAACTCCTCGAACAATGTCTGAGCGAGCAAAGACCTGTTTATACAGTTGTCGGTGTCATCGGCAGTACCGAAGAAAGTGCGATCGATCCGATTAGAGATATTTTGACATTACGAGCGGAGTTTCGTCAGCTTGGCTTGGAATTCACCGTTCATGGTGATGCTGCTTGGGGTGGCTATCATATTTCCGTGATTCGGGATGATTTTGATATGCCTGTGCCACTGGCTAATTTTGCAGCTCCGCCCCCTCCTGCCATACCGTTAAAGCAATATGCGATCGATCAGTTCCAGGCTTTAGGTGATGTCGATTCAATTACGGTAGATCCTCATAAATCTGGCTACATTCCCTATCCAGCCGGAGCACTTTGCTATCGCAACTCAGCTATGCGAGATCTCGTTACTTTTAGTGCCCCAGTCGTCTTTCATGGTGATACCGAACCAACAGTGGGAATCTATGGCATCGAAGGGTCGAAGCCAGGAGCAGCAGCGGCAGCGGTTTATCTGAGTCATCGAGTGATTAGACCCTCAAAAAGTGGTTACGGCAAAATCATCGGTCAAGCACTTTTTAGTTGTAAAAAACTTTATGCGCGACTGCTATGTATGGCACGTCCTGAAGACCCTTTTATTATTATTCCGGTACCTCGACTACCTGCGGAGGCTGATGGTTCTGATATCCAACAACAAACTCAATTTATTCGCGACAGAATTGTTGGTAAGACTAACGAAGAGATTATTAACGATCTTGCTGCCATGAAATTACTCGCAGAAATTGGGCCAGATCAAAATATATTGGCTTATGCGTTTAACTTTAAAACTGGATCGGAAATTAATACTGACTTAGCTCAAACTAACCGTTTAAATAAAGCTCTTTACAATAGACTGAGCATTAATCCAGGCGATGACATCTACGGCTACGATCTAATTGTGAGTACTACCGACTTAAATGCCGCTCAATATGGAGACATATTTATTAATGACTATAAACGCCGTCTAGGAGTTGAAAAGTCTGCTGGAGTATCCATTACAGTATTGCGCTCTGTGGTAATGGATCCTTGGGTAACTGAGACTACACAAGGCTCATTCTTGGATATTTTGGAAGATGAATTTCGGCAAGCTATAACTGAAGCAATTACAGAAATTGCACCCATCTAAACTAGAGGTTATTGACTCATGGCTTGTAACTCTGGTCGCTCATATCCGATCCAATCGGGAGATACACTTTATCTTATTGCACAG
>NZ_JANLWO010000859.1:0-4807 GCF_031364565.1 Chamaesiphon sp. OTE_20_metabat_361 | reverse complement strand
GAAGTAGCCAAAGCTTTTTGGTTGAATATGCCCAAAGGACAACTTAAAATTGAACAACCAGAGATGTTTGTCGATCGCATTGCTTTCGATCCAAATAAACCGATGGAATATTTGAATGGGTTTGAATTAAGAGCGTAGTTTAGTGAATAGTGGATAGTGGATAGTGGATAGTAGAAGGTAGTTAGAAAGTAGGGTGGGCACTGCCCACCATCCATACTTTAGAAAGTAGGGTGGGCATTGCCCACCATTCACGTTTCAAGATGAATTTAATTCAACATACATAATCCAAAAAGCAAGATGATTAAACTCTACGGTGGTGCTAGAAGTCGGGCTTCGATCGTGCGGTGGTATTTAGAAGAATTGGGAGTGCCCTATGAATTTATCCTGCTGGATATGTCTACCGGAGAGCACACTCAACCAGACTTCTTGAAAATCAATCCCTTTGGTAAAGTACCCGCAATTACCGACGGAAATTTTGCCTTATTTGAATCGGGTGCGATCTTGCTATATCTGTGTGAAAAGTATGGTGGAAAAGAATTATCGATCGAGCAACAAGCAGTTTTAACTCAATGGGTATTATTTGCTAACTCAACGCTAGCAACTGGGATTTTTACCGAAGCAAGCAGAGCGAAAGAATTACCTAAATTGATGACCCCTTTGAATGAATTACTCAGCAAAGATTCTTATCTTTTGGGTGATGAATTTAGCGTCGTCGATGTCGCTGTCGGTGCAATTTTGTATTATATTCCTTTGATGCTCAAGGTGGATTTATCTGCATATCCAGCAGTGACTAATTATATGCAATCTCTCTCCAGCCGTCCTGCTTTCAAGGTAGGTATGTCCTAAAATTAGTTAGGATAGAGAGAGATCCGCAGCAAGCAGCTTAACCCGTTGAGGGCTGGCAATAACCACCCTAAATCACCCATTTTTATGTTAACTTCGATCGATCGACCTCTAATCATTGCTGGCAAAACCTTCAACTCGCGGCTGATGACGGGTACGGGTAAATATCGCAGTATCGAGCAGATGCAAAAGAGCATCCTCGCTAGCGGTTGCGAGATCGTTACCGTTGCCGTGCGGCGAGTGCAAACAAAAGCCGCTGGACATGAAGGCTTGGCAGAAGCGATCGATTGGACTAAAATCTGGATGCTACCCAATACTGCTGGCTGTCAGACTGCCGAAGATGCCGTGCGGGTAGCGAGATTGGGGCGGGAGATGGCAAAATTATTGGGACAGGAAGATAATAACTTTGTCAAATTGGAAGTGATTCCCGACGGTAAGTATCTCTTGCCAGATCCGATCGGTACCCTCCAAGCAGCCGAACAGCTCGTCAAAGAAGGCTTCGCCGTACTCCCCTATATTAATGCCGATCCCCTCCTTGCCAAGCGGCTAGAAGAAGCCGGATGTGTGACAGTAATGCCCTTGGGTTCCCCGATCGGATCGGGACAAGGCATCAGAAATCTTGCCAATATCCAAATCATCATCGAAAATGCCAAAGTCCCCGTCGTCGTCGATGCGGGCATCGGTACCCCCAGCGAAGCCGCTCAAGCCATGGAAATCGGCGCGGATGCCCTTTTGATCAATACCGCGATCGCCTGTGCCGAGGATGCCCCGCTGATGGCTCAGGCGATGGGAATGGCAGCAGTATCGGGACGATTGGGCTATCTGGCGGGGCGAATTCCAGTTGCTAAAGTTGCGATCGCTAGTTCGCCCCAAACAGGGACAATTAATTCGTAGCATCAAAGATTGATATCTTGCCATCTACTGGCAGTGGCGAATCGACTTAAATGCTTGACACTCGTAGTCGCAATTATACTCATCTGTCCTGGATATTGTGCCGATAAGATGCGCCACTGAGCGCAAATAATTAAATCCGCATCTAGCGAACCATCTTTCGCAGTTGGTAGCCCACTTAATTTAGATTGTGTCCATAGTACAGATGCCAATTTTAAACTTTCATCTGACACCGATAAAAATGAAATAAAATCTGTCAATTCATCGAGGTTATGCAAACTATCTCGATTTCCTGTTCGTTCGCTCTCTAAGATGAGATTTCGTCTGACTTCGTAGTAGCATAAATTGGAATATCTCGTTCGCCTGCGTGTGCGTTAGCACAATCGCTACCTTCCAGGATGAGAGAATAAGAATGGTTTTCTACATTGGGTACGATTCTCATCCTGAGAGGCTACGCCAACGCTACAAATCTGGATAAATCTACAATTCTGTCTGCTGTCAATCGAACTAATTGCATAAAGTTGGATTTTAAATGTTTCTAAGTTATGGATCGATCTCTCAACCTTAACTTTTACCCATTCAGATCTAACCAGTCTGTCAAATCGCTCATTTGAGTAAAATCTAGCGCGGCATCATGTAAACCATCTAACAGATCCAACGGTAATACGTTAACTCTTGCCAATATCTCTGTTGACACATCACCCACCCGTCGGTTCAATAGGCGCAATGTTTGAGCATGTGCATGTCTAACTTCCCCCAACTGCTCTCCAACTTGTTGGGCTGCTTGAAGCTTCTCTAAATATAAAGGTGATAACTGCATAATTAACTCCTGCTCTTCTGGTTCGATTGTTTCTCTGGCTTCGAGGATAACTTTTAGATTACCCAGCAAATCCAACGCATTATTTCGGTAGGGATGCTCCGCTGGTAGGGATGCTCCGCTGGTAGTGCAGCCACCTCTTGAATTGCTCGTGCCTGTACATTGCCCTTACCCAATAGTCTAACCCATAGTGTAGTTAGTGTCTGGGGCAGTTGATGAATGACGATGATACCTGTCTTGAGGGTGGGACTGAGTAGATAGACACCTTCGCCCCACTGTTCTAGTTCTAATTTCGCACCGAGTCCTTCTAAAATCGGGGCGGATAGAGTAGGTGTCAAAATCCAGAGATTCGGTAAAACATCATCGCCTAGTTCTGGCTGCGATTGTCTTTTGGCTTCTCTGAGTAGATAGCTGTGCAAGTCGTAGAGCTTGGACATGCAAGCCCGAATTTGGGGCACTTTGACGGAATTGCGAAAGGGTTCAAAGATGACGGTGGTTTTCGCACATTCTGCGAGTATTCCTAATTCTTGGATGGGTGCAAGTTGGGGGTCGGGAATGAAATAGACATCAACTTCCCGAACTTCGCCACTAATCTTTAGAGAGGTTTGCACTTGACCTAAAGGCGATAGCAATGACTATAGAAAATCTTTGGCAAACTGGTCGTGGGGAAACCTTTGTCATCGCGGGTATTTTCTTGAGAGTATCTCGACCCCATTTTATCCCGATCGGAGATTTGTCGATCGAGTACCGAGATTGGGTCGATCGACAGGAAATGTTTGCCATCTATTACACTAAAGGTAGAGCCAATCGCTAGTACGCTTTGCTTGTCTTTAAAAGTATAAGGAAAAGTTAATATATGCTCATCCACAAAATATACCAAGAGCTGCAAGACATCCCTGAAGATAAGTTAGCCGAAATTTACGATCTGATTCATTACTTTCGTTTAGGGTTAGAACAAGAACAGATTCAGCCCCGTATCCCTGGCTTACTAACAGGAACACTCGGAGATGATTTTTTTGAACCACTATCAGAAGAGGAACTGCAACAGTGGGAGTAGACTGGCTGAACTTAAAAATTTACCTGTTATCACCTATGACGAAGCTTTTCAGACTGGGTTAATTCAAGTCATTCCTCATCGCAAGTAGTAAAAACTTTTCTATCTCCCGATCGGGCAATATATCCCTGACTGGTTGAAGGTGGTTTCGCATCCATTACACTAGAGGTAGAGCCAATAGACTGCTCCTCGATAACTGTTAATTTCTGATTATGTTTGACCAATTAGCCGAAAGTTTAGAATCAGCCTGGGTAAAGTTGCGCGGTAAGGACAAGATTAAGTCCTCGAATATTCAAGACGCGCTCAAGGAAGTCCGCCGCGCCTTGCTTTCGGCTGATGTCAACGTCCAGGTGGTCACAAATTTCGTTAAGGAAGTCGAACTCAAAGCTCAAGGTGCGAACGTCATTTCAGGAGTGCGCCCCGACCAGCAATTTATCAAGGTTGTCTATGACGAACTTGTCAAGACGATGGGGGAAACCAATAGTCCCCTAGCAAATGCCAGTACCAAGCCGACGGTAATCCTGATGGCGGGTTTGCAAGGTGCGGGTAAAACGACGGCGACGGCGAAGCTTGCGCTACATCTGCGGAAAGAAAATCGGACAACTTTGATGGTGGCGACAGACGTATATCGTCCGGCGGCGATCGATCAGCTCATCACGCTGGGCAAGCAAATCGACGTGCCAGTGTTCGATATGGGTACAGATGCTAATCCTGTCGAAATTGCCCGTCAAGGCATCGCCAAGGCGCGGGAACTGGGCGTAGATGTGGTGATTGTCGATACTGCCGGACGGTTGCAGATCGACGATCGGATGATGACGGAATTAGCTGATGTCAAAGCAGCAATTCAACCGGATGAAATCTTGCTGGTAGTAGACTCCGCCATCGGTCAGGAAGCGGCGAATGTCACGATGACATTTAACGATCGAATCGGCATTACAGGGGCGATCTTAACTAAATTAGATGGGGATACGCGCGGTGGTGCGGCTCTATCTGTCCGGGCGATTTCCGGTAAACCGATCAAATTTGTCGGGGTGGGTGAGAAAGTTGAAGCGCTTCAGCCCTTTTATCCAGAGCGGATGGCATCGCGGATTCTGGGGATGGGCGACGTGCTGACGCTGGTGGAAAAAGCCCAGGAAGATTTCGATATTGCCGATGCGGCAAAATTAACCGAAAAAATCCTCGAAGCCAAATTTGACTTCAAC
>NZ_JANLWO010000824.1:0-4926 GCF_031364565.1 Chamaesiphon sp. OTE_20_metabat_361 | reverse complement strand
CGTGAGGTTTAACCAGTTTTTGCCAGGTTCTAAAGCGATCTCGTGCGGCTTTTTCACCTCCCAAAATCACCAATCGTACCGAATCGGGCAGGGTTAATTTCTGGGTTTCCATTTCCGTTACCATCTGATGCCAGAAGGCTGTGGGCAAATCCAGTACGGTAATTTGCCACTCCGCGCAGGTGTGGAGAAAGATCTCGATCGAACTGAGCATGGCTTCGGTTCGCAATACCAGTGTCGCCCCGCACGTCAAACAGGGGAAGATTTCTTCCGCCGCCGCATCAAAACTTAGTGAGGCAAATTGGAGTACGCGATCTCGATCGTCAATCGCATATTCACCAGTGGCGGCGGCGGTATAATTCGCCAAGGAATCATGTTGCACCATGACACCTTTGGGTTGTCCGGTGGAACCGGATGTGTAGATAATATAGGCAAGGCGAGCGAGCGACAGGGAAAGGGCTAAATCTGCATCACTTTCTAGGGCGATCTTTTCCCAATCCGCATCGATTAATACCACAGGGGCATCGAATGTGGGTAGTTTGGCAACGAGCGACTTTTTAGTTAAAAGTACCGATACCTGAGCATCGGCGAGGATAAACTCCAACCGCTCGGCGGGATAGTATGGATCGATTGGTACATATGCGCCGCCAGCTTTGATAATCCCCCATAAACCGACGATCGTCTCGATCGATCGATCCACACAGATACCCACGAGGCTTTCTGGTTTAACGCCCAAATTTTGGAGATAATGGGCGAGTTGGTTACTACGTCGATCGAGTTCGCTATAGGTAAGTCGTTCGTCACCACAGATTACCGCTATTGTATCGGGATGCTGCTGTACCTGTGCTGCAAAAGCTCGATCGATCCCAACGATGGGGAGATCGTTAACGGCGATCTGCTGCCATGCTTGTAACTGTTGTATTTCGCTCGGTGGGAGCAGGGGTAAATCCGTCAAACAGCAGTTGGGATTGGCGACAATCGCCGCGAGTAAGGTGTGGAAATGTGCTAACAGCCGCTCGATCGTGGATTCATCGAATAGATCGGTGTTATATTCTAGCTTCCCAATCATCCCGCTTTCTGACTCCACTAGATGGATGGTAAAGTCAAATTGAGATGTATGATTGTCGATTCGATCGTGTTTGACAACCAAATTTGGTAGCTCGATATTCTCGATCGAAAAAGCATTTTGAAATACCAACATCACCTGAAATAACGGTGCATAGGTTAAGTTTCGCGCTAGTTGTAGTTCCTCTACCAGTTTTTCAAACGGCAAAGTTTGATGAGCCAACGCGCCTAATACAGTTTCGCGCACGCGATCGAGTAAAGTACGGAAACTGGGATTGCCTGACAAGTCACTACGGAATACCAAAGTATTGATAAAACAGCCGATTAAATTTTCTAGTTCCGGTTGCTGACGATTGGCAATCGGCGCACCGACGAGGATATCTTCTTGCCCACTATACCGAAATAGTAACGTTTGGAGGGCAGTTAACAGAGTAACGAAAGTCGTACAGCCAGCTTGTTGGGATAGTGCTGCAATCGAGTCAGTCAGCGGCTTGGGAATCGTAAAAGAGAGAGTTTTACCTGTAAAAGATTGTACCGGAGGACGAGATCGATCGCTCGGTAATGGCAATAAATCGGGAGCTTGGTGCAATTTCTGTTGCCAATAAGCCAGATCCGCCGCTAACATTTGCCCGTGTAAATGTTGCTTTTGCCAGATGGCAAAGTCGGCATATTGAATCGGTAACGCCGCTAAAGGTGAAGGTTTACCACTAGCAAAAGCGGCGTAAATCGCACTCAGTTCGCGAAAAAAGACTCCAATCGACCACGCATCGACGCTAATATGATGCAAGGTAAGCAGCAAAATATGTTCGGTGGGGGCGCAAATTAACAGACTCGATCGTAACAATACATCGGTTGTTAAGTTAAATATTTGGCAGGATTGGGCTTGAGCGATTCGCTCTATTTCTAGTTCTCGCTCTAAGGGATCTAACGATCGTAAATCGATAAAAGGAACGTACCAATTACCGACGGGATTAATAATTTGAATCAGTTCGCCTGCAACAGTTTGGAAAGTTGTCCGTAAAACTTCATGACGGCGGAGAATTTCTATCAAGCTACGTTCGAGGGCATTGACATCAAGATTGCCAGAGATTTTGAGCAAAATTGAAACATTATTAGAAACTGCACTTTGAGTTCCCAATTGGTCTTGAAACCACATCCGTTGTTGTCCAAAGGAAACCGCAAACCGATCTTGCCCCGTTGTCTCGTCGCGCTTGGGTATTGCCCAAGATTGAAGCGGTTGAATCGTCTTTTGTTGGTTTAGTCGCTGTTTTAATAATGCCTGTTGTTCTGGTGACAATGCGGCAATTCTTTTTGATAAATCGTTCATTGTTGAATAATAGTTTTTAAATAAATAGCGAGGAGAGATCCTCAACTTCTTCAAGAAGTTGTGGATCTGGTGGCATCAATTATTGCAAATCTGCTGTTAAGACGCGCTTCAGCCACCACAAAACAACCGCCGCAATCCCACTATAAACAGCAACGATCGCGGCGATCGCTAAATCCCCAAATAACCAATCAAAACCCAATCCCTCACCTAACCAAAACGTCCCCAAACTACCTAGTAAAATTCCAGATCCTAACTTAATTAACACCTCCGGCACATTTAATAAATACTTGTGTAAAACCGTGACAATCAGTACTGAAAATACCAGCGCGATCGCCGTACCAGCTAGCGACTCATACCACGCACCCGAAGCCACTCCTAACGTGACAACTAAGATAGCAACTTCAAAAGTTTCGAGGATCGCACTTTTTGCCATCACCCAGAAATTCAATTGATTGAATCCCAAATTTTGCCCATCCAATACAATCTCTTCGGCAGCTAGTGGATCGTCTGACATCCAACCCGCTCGTTTGCCTTTTGCTAACCGTTTGATGGATTTATTTACCCATCGCCAGCCAAACCAGAGTAATGTGACACCGACTAAAATTTCTAGCCAATTGAGGGGAATCGATCGCAAGATGCCGCCAAAAGGAATGGCAATTATTCCAACTAGTAATACGCCAAAAATGCTACCCGTAATAGCTTCGCGTCGATAGCCCGATCGCGCGATTGCATAGGCAATTACGGCAATCTCTAAAAAGTCGATCGCAGCACCACCGATGGCAGCGATAAGAATGTTCCAGTTGATGTTCGTCATCTAGTTTGTTTAACTCACTAAAGTTTTGAATCGATCGATTGATGTGTAACTATGTTTGAGATCTTTGAGAAAATCTAAGCTTTCCATTACCCAGTCAAATTCAACACCAAAATCAATCAGTGCGGCAACTTCATCGACTCCTGCTTGTTGGAGACTATCGATAATTGTCCGGCAATGCGTCGGCGTTCCCATCAATACTTTGCCATTAAAATAAGTCTCGAAACTAAATTCTAGCAAGTCATCAAGATCGCGGGCAGTCATAGTTTCTGGATCGATCGAGAAACGCAGATCGCCAGCAGATTTCACTACTAAATCGAAATGAGTTTTGAGGTAGTTTTTAAATGGTTCTTTGACTTTAATTTTGACAGACTCTAGATCGGTACCGATAAATGTATGAATCATCATGGATACTTTGCCACTCTGCGGATCGCGACCGCTTTGGGCTAGAGTTTGACGATATAAAGTGATTTTACGGAGGATTTCATCGAGGCTTTGATACAGGGGAGATGTGAGAATATTTGCACCGATTTTACCTGCCTCAATAAATGATTCGTCCGAGAGAGAAGTAATCCAAATTGGTACTTGTGGCTGCAATGGTTTAGGGTATGTATTGATGCTGACAGGTTTACCATGCCCGCCGATTAGTTCGATCGATTCGCCCTGCCAAAGTTGCTGGACGACTTGAATATCGCGCCACATAATTTCTTTTTTGTCGGCATATTTTTCGGGTGCGAGGACAAAATCATTGGGGTGCCAACCAGGAGCAAAAGAGAGTCCAACTCTTCCTTGGGAGAGGTTATCTACCATCGCCCATTCTTCGGCGACGCGCAAGGGATCTTGCAAGGGCATGACGACGCTACCAGAACGGATTTGAATGTTCTCGGTGAGGGCGGCGATCGCGGCTCCAGCGACGGCTGGATTGGGATACAAGCCACCAAAAGCATCAAAATGACGTTCGGGCACCCAAACGGCTGCGAATCCATGTCGATCGGCGAATTTCGCGCCTTCGAGCAGTAGTCGGTATTTATCGCGGCTGGTGGTGGAGCCGTCGCCGGAGAAGTAAAATAAACTGAATTCCATGCTTTTAATCCTCTATTTCAAAACTATATTTAACGTCAGTTTCTCCTAGCGGAGAGGCTACGCCAACGGGTTAAGGATATTTGCTTCGTTTTAGCACCGCCAACGATTGAAATCGTGGCTAGTGATGCAAAGTCCGCCTACGCGGACTAATATTCCAGTCCGCGTAGGCGGACTTTGCATCATGAGCGGGGGTTTCCAACCCCACGGCGGTGTTGGCACGGAGCTGACTAACTTATTGCCTCTTCCTGAGCTAATCGATCGCGTACTTCATCGATCGATAAATTTTCGATTTCAGCTAGCAGGCGAACCATTTCATCGGGATCGTCGGCTGGGGAGAGGAGATCGGCGATGATGGCTGCCAATCCTGCTACGGTGGGGGCTTCGGATAGTAATGTGCGGAGGGATAGATCGACGGGATAGATTTCCCGCAATTGGGAGATTACCCGCACGGCGAGGAGGGAATGTCCGCCTAGCTCGAAGAAGTTATCATTCGCACCGATTTGGGCGATACCGAGTTGAGTTTGCCATAGTTGGGCGATGCGTTGCTCGATCTCGGTGCTGGGTGCGATATAGGCGGTGGATTGAACCCGTCGAGTGTGTTCCGCTGCTGCTGTCGGTTGGGGGGTTTCGGCACTTGCGACAG